>DATMWV010000293.1:0-6364 GCA_035562195.1 Thermoplasmatota archaeon | reverse complement strand
AATATCACAGAACCGAAGAAACATGACGTGATTTGCCAGAAAATAAGATTCAATACGATAATAGGGGTGCTCAAACAACGTTCTGTACAACTGCTCACGCTTCCATGGTTCATCGTGTTTATGATAATCGGGGCAGTATTGGCCTTTTTAACGGTCTCGACAGCCCAGGGAGGCATTCTTACGATCTCACCAGTCATGCTTTCCGGCATCATCTGTGCAGCAGGGGTCGTCCTAATTACAACACAGGTCATCTTCGGGAGACTCTCTGATAAGTACGGACGTTTACCAATCATGATCATCGGTACGATAGGATTTGTCGGGGTAATGACCGTTCTAGGAATCGGGTATGGTCTCGCACCGACACCCAATGGGGAAGACGTGAAAAACAGCATCATTCAATTCTGGCCACTTCTAGGGATTTTCGGATTCATGGCTCTTGCATTTGGACCTTCTGCACTCTCGTCACTAGCAGATGAGGCACAGGAGAAAACACGCGGAGTGACCATGGCAGTCTACAGTATCGTCATCAGCGCAGGGATGTTTGTTGGGGTACCTGCTGTTGCCGCTATCTTTGATACCTACGGTGGACCGGGTGTTCTGATCTTTATGATCGGGTGCGCAATCGCAATGTTACTGCTTATGATCGCTCGTTATGCTCAACTGAAACATCAGAAAAAACAAACAACAACCGAATAAGGAAATCATAAGAAAACCATTGAATCTGTTTTCGTATATGTTAGAAAGCGTTTGTAAGAATAGCAAGTACATCGTGTTTTTCTAGTTTTTTGAATTTTCCAACAGCACCATGGACGACTGTTTTTTCAGCCATTTTCGCAAGAGCGTTTTTCTTTACCCCGACGTCCCGGAGTGTCTGAGGCATACCAAGGTTAGTAAAAAAATCCCTTGTTTTTGCTATACCGTTCTTTGCGACGACCATATCGTTTTTTCCTTCTAATCCCCAGACGTTTCGAGCGTATTCAACAAATTTATCTGTGGTTTCCTCATTGAGAACATACTCCATCCAAGCAGGTGTAAGAATGGCTAAACCAACCCCGTGGGTCACATCATCCACAGCACTCAAGGCATGCTCAATGCCATGGGTCGCCCAATCACTCACACGACCGTACCCAAGAAGACCGTTCAGAGCGATGCTACTTGTCCACATCAACTGTGCCCGTGCCTCATAATTCGTCGGCTCTTGAAGAACAATCGGACTATAAGCAATACAGGTTTTCAGAAGGGATTCAGCCATTCTATCTTGCACAAACGCATCCTTTGTTGGACTAAAATATTGCTCAAGGATATGACTAAAAATATCGACAGTACCTGCTGCTGTTTGATTTTTTGGTACAGAAAACGTATAGGTTGGATCGAGAATGGAAAACCTTGGTCGCAGAATGTCTTTATGGATAGCAAGTTTTTCTTCGGTCTGCTCATTCGAGATCACAGCATTCCCGTTCATCTCAGAACCAGTTCCAGCGAACGTCAGGACCGTTCCAATAGGGAGTGCTTTTTTCACAGAAGAATCACCTAAGACAAATAAGTCCCAGGGATCTCCATCATGATAAACACCAGTCGCAATCGTCTTTGCAGAATCAATGACACTGCCACCACCGACAGCCACAATACATTCAATGTCATGTTCCCTGCAGAGTGTAATACCCTGCCGCACCAGAGATATCCGTGGGTTTGGTTGAACACCAGCTAGTTCATAATAGACCATGTGATTCTTCACGAAAATATCGATAACGGTATCATATAAACCGGTTTTTTTTATGCTCCCTTGACCATAGACAAACAGAATTCTTTTTCCATACTGCTTGAGCTCTTCACCAAGATGCTCAATAGAATTTCTCCCGAAAAAGACCCTTGTTGAAACCATATAATTAAAATTAAGCATCAGGAAACCTCCTTTTTACAGCTAATGATTTCACCGAATTTAAACATTAGCAAGAAAAACTAAAAAAAATAACCTTACACTCGTTTTCCAGTGGTTTTTTTATTTCGAAAAAAGAAGACGAATCGTAAAAAACGCAAGGGTGGTACCTAGGAAGATTCCGATGAGTGCGGTACCTTTCTCAACAAAACTCATCGTAACAGAACTCTGAATGATATACCCACATAACAGAATAGTTCCTGCTCCGATAATGTATTGGATATGCTTATCTGTTTTATCGGTCATATGAAGAGTCGGTTTCGGTGGCTTTTTGTAAATTTTTATGAATCTTTGACAGGTGTCACAGTACCATTGGTTATTCTCAGGATTCAATCGAAGAGCCGAGAAACACTCATGACAATGAGGATGAGTATACAAAGAGAGCTTTGTTTTTGTTTTCCCAATTTTTTTCAGAAGCGGGGACGCCATGCTTTTTTTCAGAAGCGGCGGTGCGATGAGAGCGCTAATGATGATTAAAAGAAGAGTCGCTGTACGGATCTGATTAGCAAGTACCCCTCCAGAATCCCCGAAGATACCATTATCTATACCGGTTGTGACAATAATTAACGCAACTCCCATGACGGGCATCATTCCAATACCAACACTGATTGCTTCCCGTCGGTGTAATCCAGAAAGTCTTGCCCCAATCACTCCACCTAAAAAATTCCCAACAATACCAAAAAGAACAAAGATCATAATAAAGATCAATAGCGATTCCATGTTACTTGATCTCATGAGATATAAAAAATCAAAACTCGCTCCGACACTGACGAAAAACAGAGGGATAAAAAATGCATATCCTATCGTTTTAATATAATCCGCTAAAATCCCTGCTTGCGGTGTTTTACGAATAAAGAGACCAGCGATGAACGCACCGATAATCGCGGTCAACCCCATGTTTTCCGCGAATGCTGCAAACAAAAAACAGATGATCAACCCAGAGGTGATGATAATGATCGGTGCTTTCCTTGTGGATTCCTTATGTGCGGTATAGCGGACAAGAAGAAAACCTGCTCCGATTGTCAAGACAAAGAAGAGCAGGATCTGTAAAAGAAGTATCATGGAATTTCCTTTCCCAAACACTAATGCAAAGATGATGATAGCAAAAATATCGTTTAAGACAACCGCAGTATGAAGGGTCAACCCAACACGTGTCGACAATAAGTCCATATCAGCAAGGATACGAATCGCAATAGTAGCAGAGGTAGCAAGCAGAATAGCGCCTACCGCCATACACTGAATCGCATCCATACCAAAGAACATACCGAAAAGACACCCCATCAAAAACGGGATCATCACACCAAATATACCAACGAAAAACCCTGCTTTTCTTGTCTTTTTAAGATCTGAAGTGTTCGTTTCAAGTCCCACGATAAAAAGGAGAAACACCACACCGATAAACGCGACTTCTTTGAATTCAGGTGACGTAAGATTCAAATTCAGATGAAAAACCGAAGTCCCAAAAAGATTAAGAGATGATCCCGATAATGCTCCAAGAAGACTTGGACCAAGGACAATACCTGCAATAATTTCTCCGATGACACCTGGTTGTTTGAGTTTCTCAAAGAGAATATTAAAAATCTTTGCAAAAATAATCGCAAGTGTAATCTCCAGCAGCATCCAATGCATCCCTTACCAGTTGTGTAACCGAAATGGGTAACAATTCTTGGTATTTAAAATCATGGAAAAATGATGTCTCAGAGAATATAAATAACGGTCATATGATTTGCCATTCTGAGAACCATGAGTGAAAACCATACAGCGATTTCAACACTCCATCATCTAACAGTAAAAGATATCCTCGAACCAATCACCATAAAAGACATCTATGTAGAAAAGTCTGAAAATATCGAACACGTCTTTCTCCTATTTGAAACGAAACAACACATCTGGGTGGTTGATGACAAAATATCTTTACACGTGGTTGGTGTTATCACCGAATCAGACACAATCCAACTATTAGCACCCCCCTATACGCCTATACAATCTTATGACAAACCAACACTGCAATCATTTCAATATGGTCTTCCTATCCTTGTAGAGGAGATCATGTCAAAACAACCAATTACTGCACATACTGAGGAGACAATAGCAGATGTCATCATGAAAATGAAACAACATCAGATTAAACAACTCCCCATCGTTGATGATTCAGAACGTCTCATTGGAGAGATTACGTTACATCGATTAATACAGGAATACACAACACAACAAAAAGAAATGAACCAGAAGAAAACATAGAAATGTATACGAAAGATGGTTCAACAACCTCTTTTATAGAAAGTTTTATATCAGGAGGGGTATATTTACAAATGGGGATATTATGAAGAAACATTTCATAAAAACAATAATCTCAGGTATTGTAGCTCTCACGCTGCTTACCACCATCCTGCCGACTTCTGCATATTCTTATGATATGCAAAAACAAACACCCGATACACAACTCAACACGCAAACCGAAGAAATAACTAATTTCGGTCCAAGTTGGTATAACAAACCATCTACGTATGCACAACTTATCAGCTGGTATCAAGCGCTTGAAACCCAATATCCAGGCTATATCGAAGTTTTTAAAGCAAATGTCCTTTATAATACCGGGACGATCCCGAACGGCTATGATGACTATTATATTCGGATCACGAACGAATCTCTTGGATTACACAAGCCAGAGGTCCTCTTCCTTGGTGGCCCTCATGGTGATGAAACCGTAGGGACGATTGGAATGTTCTGGTTTACTGATTGGCTCATGCGGATGGTATTTACCGACGAACCAAGCCCGTATTATTCCAAAGATTGGCTCAGCTGGCTTATCGATAACCGAGAGATCTACATAGAAGCATCACACAACCCCTATGGATTTGATCAAGATCAGCGATATGATTCCCATGGTTGGGATCTGAACCGAGAGGCAGATATGAACTGGGATCCTGGTGAACCAACCGGAGGCATCTGGGCAAGCGTGAATGGAAAAACCCTTCATGCATTTGTTGATAATCATACCATTCGACTCGGTGCTGATTTCCATGGTGGAGCTCGGTGCTTGCTCTATCCTTGGGGAAATATGCACAGCAGCGTCGTTGGAACAAGCCCAATCACAGGGCAATCCTATAATTACGCTCCACCAGATTTCTACTACTTTGACGTATCCAGTCTCCGTTTAGGGGACTTTATCGGGGATTACGGTGGAAATCTCGACAAATACAGTATAGGAACTATTCCTGATACTATTGGATATTCCGTCGGAGGTGGTATATGCCCTTGGGCGTATGGTGGTGATGTCGAGAAAAACCCTGTGGAAGACCAATATGTTGATGATGAAACCTTCGGGAATTATTATGGAGCAGGAGTATTGTGGCTTTCTCCTGAAATGTCAGATATAAAGAATCCTAGCCAAGATACATTCGGGAACGATACCGTTGCTCGCTATGGTGCTGAAATCCGCCGTGTCATCTTACACGAAACTGATTTAGCACAACCCTACCTTCGCTGGCAATCGGACAGTGTCGAAAATCATGCTGTTGTTTTAACCAATACACCAGTCAACATCACCTGGCAGGTGAATGGCAGCATGGTCGTTGATCATACCTATCTCCAGTATGGAAACAACCCAGATCCGATCCAAACATGGACGTACACCACAACAGACCATGATGAACACAACGGTGATTACCTTGGCGGGACTGGATGGGACAATGCAATGGGTGGACAAACAGCAGGCACCACCTATAAGGAAGCAATTGAATTTACCACCCCGGGAGAATATTATTTCGTCGCAAAAGCACAGGTCGACCAAATTTATGGCAACGTCCTTCGACCAGATGTTTATGGGAATAACCCCTATCTGAGAATGATCAAAGAACGGACCAATGACACCTACTACGAATCACTCCAAGGAACCGATGGCAAAGAAGAACTCTTCGGACAAACTTGGTGGTACAGCCCAATCTTGCATGTCACCGTCAAGTCACCGAACAACGCACCGAATACACCTGAGAAACCCAGTGGACCAGTAAAAGGCAAACCAGGCTCACTCTACCTCTACCGAACAAGCACCGTTGACCCGGAGGGGGACTCTGTGTTTTACATGTGGGACTGGGGTGATGGGAATATCAGCGAATGGATCGGACCGTTTGCTTCAGGATCCCAAGGAGGTGCTCAGAAATCATGGAGCACCAAAGGGACATACAGTGTGAAAGTAAAAGCAAAAGATGTCTATGGTGGCGAGAGCGACTGGTCAGATCCCTTATCGATTACGATGCCAAAGGACAGTTCCTATCAATTCCGATACCTCTTCCTGCAGCTTCTTGAGCATCTCTTCGAGCGTTTTCCAAATTCGTTCCCATTACTACGACAACTATTGGGGTTCTAGACAACCCTACTTTCTTTTCTTTTTTCTAAAAAAAATGTACCTGAGAATATAAATTTCTT
>DATMWV010000292.1:0-20845 GCA_035562195.1 Thermoplasmatota archaeon | reverse complement strand
ATTAAAGATTTTTATTTAAAAATTGAACAAAATAAAAGAATTGTTGATTTCAATTGTTATTATGTTTAAAAGTGTAGGGGAAGGGATTTGAACCCCTGGATCGTCTCACCTGGATTTGGTACGATTGATTATTTAGATTTCCACAATCCATGGATATTGCAATAATCTCGTGCTGACAGTTTCTTTGCTGTGACGCAAAACTCAGCTTCCGGTTTCTGCATAGGTTGTAAAAACTTCCGATATACCATCTCATCAGCATGCAGCTCGATCCATTCGATGTAGTGTTTCTCTTCCATAGGATGAGGAATCGACCCTACTTTTACCTTCACACCGGTCGCGGTTTTTTCAATCACCGGCACATGCTTTTCGTTTCCAGCGTCCTGAAGCTTTTCTGCAAGAAGCTCCATGGGTTGCCCACAACAGACAAGTTCACCACCACCAGCGTGGACGACCTCAACGATATTCCCACAGAGAGCACATTTATAGACTTCTTTTAATTTTACCATAGTTTTCTACCTCTACCTTACTTCTTTTGTTTCTTGTTTTTGTAATCCTTAATCGCCTCATGCAATGCATCTGCGGCAAGATTCGAACAATGCATCTTTTGAGCAGGCAGACCATCGAGTTCATTGGCGACATCACCCCTGGTGATCTTCACTGCTTCATCGACGTGTTTTCCTTTTGCAAGCTCAGTGACCATGCTGCTGGTCGCTATCGCAGAACCACAGCCGAAGGTCCGGAACTTAATGTCAGTGATCTTGTCCTCTTTTACTTTGATGAAGATCTCCATGACATCCCCGCAGACGGGGTTTCCTACTTTGCCATAGCCATCAGGGTTCTCGATCACACCGACGTTCCGGGGGTTCATAAAATGCTCCATGACTTTCTTACTATACCCTACACTTGCCATTCTTATTTCCTCCATTCTTGAGACATTGGGGAGAGTTTTCGTAAGCGTTTGACGGTCTCGTTCGTCGCCTTGCTTACGATTTGCACATCATCCATTGTGGTGGAACGCCCAAGCGTCAGCACCATAGACCCATGTGCTTCCTCATGTTTTAATCCGATTGCAAGTAGAACATGCGACGGCTCAAGTGTCTTTGATGAACACGCAGAGCCGGTCGACACCTGAACGTCATACATATCCATGTTGAGCAGAATGCTTTCCCCTTCTATATAACTGAACCGGAAGCTTGCATGATGCGGCAGGCGTGAAGTCGGATGTCCTGTCAGGTAGGATTGATCGATGGTGAGAATTTCTTTGATCAGTCTGTCCCTGATGGGAAGGAGTCGCCTGCTTTCCTGCTGCATCTCTTGTTGTGCGATCCGTGCCGCTTCACCCATCCCGACAATCGCAAAGACGTTCTCGGTGCCAGAGCGAAGGCCACGCTCCTGCCCTCCACCAAGGAGAACTGATTGGAGTTTGACGCCAGGTTTTATGTATAAAGCACCAGCGCCCTGAGGCCCATACAAATCATTCGAAGAAAGCGTCAGTAGGTCAATACCATCCTTCTGGACATCGATCGGAACGCGCCCTGCAGCTGCGACCGCATCAACATGCAGATACATTGCTTTCTCATGGACACGTTTGCTGATCTCTTGGATCGGTTCGATAGTCCCAATCTCATTGTTCGCATACATCACAGAAGTAAGTGTCGTATTCTTTGTAAGAATCATATCAAGTTTTTTCAAATCGATAATACCAGTGGAATCTACAGGAAGATAGGTCAGTGAAAAACCGTTTTTCTGCAGCTCTTTCATCGGGTTGAGCACAGACATATGCTCGATAGCAGAAGCGACAATCGCTTTGCCTTGTGTGATGTTACGTAATGCTGTTCCCTTGATCGCAAGGTTGTTTGCCTCGGTTGCATTGCCAGTAAAAATGATAGTGCTTTCGTTTTCCGCATGGATGAACTCTGCGATTTTCTTGCGTGATTCTTCCACCGCACGTTTCGCTTCCAAGCCTACAGAATGAAGCGAGGATGGGTTCCCATGGGAGCTGATGAGGTATGGTTTTGCGAACTCAAAGACTCGTTCATCCACCGGCATTGAGGAAGCGTGATCAAGGTAAATCCGTGGCATTTTTTTCCTCCGTTAGAACCACATGGTCGCACCAGCGTCAAGCGCAAGATCATTAAGGGTCCCGGCTCCAACGATCTTTACCCCAGGTATGAGCTTGACTTTTTCAAGCCCAAGCATCTGCTTTGATGCTTCACAGACATAAATCTCTATGCCCATCTCCATGGTTTTTTTCAACATCTCGGCAACGCTAGGGAACGATCCCATTTTGATGTTCTCTGCGACACCGGGCATAAGAATCCGTAAACCGGTGCCCAGATAGTAGACACGGGGGGTAAGGTCCATCATTTTCGCGGTCTGTGCAAGCACAAGAGGGGAATATTGTTTCTCTGGTTGATCCGTGGTTTGCACATACAGAATTGAGTTTTCATCTTTCATATCTATCCCTTATTTCATTCGTTTGATATAGAAGGTCTGTAAGGTTCCTTCTTTTTCAAATTTCAGTAGCTCATGTCCTGTTCGTTTCGCCCATCGTTTGATGTCTTCTTCAGCAGCAGGATCGTCTGCTTCTACCTTGAGTATCTGACCGATTTGGATTTTTTCGATTTCTTCCTTAGTCATGGCAATAGGCATCGGACAATACAGCCCGACACAGTCAACTTCTGCATCAGGGACGATATCGATTTGGTTTGCCACCATCTCATCTCTTCAGGTGTTGCAACGAGAACACATCAGTAGTTTTCTTCGGTAATCTCATAGTATGCCTTTGGATGTTGGCAGGCTGGGCATTTATTTGGTGCTTCCTTGCCTTCGTGGATATATCCGCAGTTTCTACATTTCCATTTGACGGTTTTATCTTTCTTAAAGACTTGTTTCTTTTCAAGGTTTGCAAGAAGTGTTCGATATCGTTTCTCATGGTGTGCTTCTACTTGGCCGATAAATTTGAAGCTGCAGGCGACCTCAGGGAACCCTTCTTTTTCAGCTATCTTGGCAAACTCAGGGTAAATCGTTCCCCATTCTGCTTTTTCTCCATCAGCTGCTTCTTTGAGGTTTTCTTCTGTGGTCCCAATGACACCTGCGGGGTACATCGCGGTAATCTCGACCATTCCACCCTGCAGATGTTTGAAGTAGACTTTCGCATGTTCCTTTTCGTTTTCTGCAGTCTCAAGAAAGATCGCGGCGATCTGTTCAAATCCTGCTTTTTTTGCCTCCGATGCAAAGTAGGTGTAGCGGTTTCTTGCCTGTGATTCTCCTGCAAACGCTGCGAGGAGATTTTTTTCAGTTTGTGTTCCTTTTAGACTTTTCATTGTTTTCATCTCCATTTTTCAAATCGGGGTATATGACTCTTTTCACTCCTGGTTAGGGTCCTGCATGAACCATATCCCAATAGACATCGGCTTCTTCGAATCGATCCATGCTTTCCTTTTCAATCTCAAGGATTTTGAAATGCTGCAGCTCCATGTCTGCGAAGTAGGAGAGGGTGTTGCGTATCGTTGAATCGTTTTTTGTGAATTGTTTGGAGAGCGACTGGTAGAACTCATGGGCTGCCTGCTCAGCAATCATGGCGTTCTTCAGGATCGTACCAAGGGGGGCGTCTTCGTCAGGGATGGTGAGTTGTGGCAGTGGTACAGGTGTTGTTTTTGGGATGGTGATTTTTTTCTTCGGATACTTTGCCTGGTACACCTGCTCGATGAAACTTCGGTGTTTTTCTTCTTCTGTTGCTAGGAATTTGAATTTGTCTTTCAGCAGTCCGTTTTTTACCTTGTTAGCTATGGTTGTGTACACAGCATGGCTTTCGATTTCGCTTTTCATTGCAGCGAGCAAAAGGTCCTCAAGTGTGTATTTTTTCAGATCCACTTCATTCACCCTTTCTCTTTTTTTGTTGTCGTTGGTTATTTTACTTTCCGTTGGGAGAGCTCCCGGTCGAGCATGTACAGTCCGCCGGTGTTGGTTCCGATCATTTTTAATTTCTGGACGATAGTATCGGTCGAGAGTTCCTCTTCGATTTGCTCATCGATGAACCATTGGAGCATGTTGGCGGTCGCATGATCCTTTTCTGCTGCTGCCATGTTTGCGATGTCATTGATCATTGCGGTGACTTTTTGTTCGTGTTTGAATGCGTCTTCGAAGGCGTTCAACGGTGATTTCCAGTTCACCTGTGGGGCTGCTATTGCAGCGACGGTGACACGTCCTCTTCGTTCGATGACATGGTTGTAGAATTTCATCGCATGACCGACTTCTTCTTGGGCTTGGACTCTCATCCAGTTCGCAAACCCGCCAAGGTTAACGGATTCGAAATGGGCCGACATAGACAGATACAGGTACGCTGACCAGAGTTCTGCGTTGATTTGCTTATTGATGGCGTTTTCTATTTTTTTACTTAACATCATTTTTTTTACCTCCTTTTCACATTCCTGTTTTATTTGGTGCGTTTCATCGGTGCACCGCAACAATGCGGGACTGCTGTTGGTTCTTTTTCAAATCCAATGACCGTGTCACAGGTGCAGTCTTTTTCTGTACAATCGCATTTATAGTGGATCTTCATTGAAGAATCCTCACAGCCACAGTTTTTACACATATTCTATATTCCTCCGTTTCATGTTACAGATTTCATTTCTTTATATACTTTCCCAGTGTTATTTTGCTTATTGTTTCTCAAATGCTTCTTTTCCTGCTCCGCAGATAGGGCAGACCCAATCATTGGGGAGATCCTCAAATGCTGTTCCTGCGGCAATACCGGTTTCAGGGTCGCCTTTTGCTGGGTCGTAGATATACCCACAGACGGTGCATACATACTTGTCCATTTTTACGTCCTCCTTTTTTTTCTCTGTTTTCTTATCAATATCACTATCATAGGTGGGTGCGCTTTTTGGTGAATACCCGCCTTTTACCTCATGGTAATACTCATAGGTCATGACTGCTTCTTGGCTCAGTAACGCTGCATCGGTTATTTTGCCGATGAAGATGGTATGTGTGCCGGCATCGATTTTGTTAATAACATGTGCCTCAAGATATGCGATGGTATTGTCCAGGATTATCGGGGCTTGTGTTGTTCCGAGTTTGAAATGGACGTTTTTGAATTTATCGATGTCCCGACCTGATTTGAACCCGAAGGTCCCGATGAGAGGGAGCGGGGTTTTCTTATCAAGGATGGAGATGGTGAACACTTTACTTTCTGTGATGTATTCGTGGGTGAGATTTTGTTTGTTGATGCTGACTGCGATGGTGGGTGGCTCTGAGGTGACTTGAAAGAGGGCGTTTGCGATTTGACCGTTTGTTTTTTCTCCGTTTTTTGAGCAGATGACATAGAGGCCGTAGGAGATTTTATGAAACGGTTTTTTATCCATTGTTGTTCCTTCCTTTTTCCTTTGTTTGGCATTTCTTGCAGATTCCTTTGAAGTACCCTTGTACTTCTTCGACATGGTGGCCTCCCAGTAACGTTCGGTCCATGTTAGGGCATGCGATGGCGATATCAAATATCGCGCCGCAGTGTGTACAGATGAAATGATGGTGGAGGTCTTCGTCGATATCGTATCTGAGCTCAGATCCGGAGATGGTAAGAGACTGTACAATCCTGTTTTTTTTCAGTATCTCTAAGGAATTATAGACGGTCGTTCTGGAAAGCGAAGGGTGTTTCTTTTTCAGTGTTGAGTAGATTTCTTCGACGTTCGGATGGGTATGGTGTTCGTCAAGGTATTTGAGGATCTCCAGTCGTGGTGAGGTAATCTTCAGTGAATGGTCCTTAAGGAGTTTTACGTATTTCTCATACATAGAGATCAGGTTGTAATACATTCTATTTTGTAATCATTACAATTTAGTATGTTATACAAAATTGGTATATATACTTTTCCGAACCAGCAAAAAAAGAAACGTTTAAGAAGAAGAACACATCCCCAAGACGCATGGAATACTCCCTCCTCTACCACACCATCATTCCCTTCGCCTTATCCGCACTGGTCGTCATCCTCGTCACCATCATCGCAGAAAAATACGGGACAAGAACAGGAGGAGTTATTGGGACACTCCCCTCAACCATCATCATTGCTTTCCTCTTCATCGCCTTGGACAAAGGAGTCCAGTTCGCCTCAGAATCAGTCGCGATCGTCCCTGCAGAAATGGGAATCAACCTCATCTTCCTCCTTCTCTTCGCACTGCTTTCACAAAAGAGAAAATTTGTTGCACTAGCAGGATCACTCCTCGGATGGACGCTACTGACCATCGTCATCTATTACTCCAATCTCACATCCATCCTTGTCTCTCTTGCAGCATACATCGTCTGTTTTCTCCTCGCATTTCTTACCCTTGATAAAAAGAAAAAAATAACCTCACAGGACACCATCAAGGTCAACTACACACCACTCAAACTCCTCGGTAGAAGCCTCATCGCCGGTATCGTCATCGCCATCGCAGTCACCTTCTCCAACGTCGGAGTCATCCTCAGCGGGATATTCTCCGTGTTCCCCGCCATCTTCCTTTCAACCATGTTGATCTCCCTGCGAGAACATGGAGCACAATTCACTGGTGCCATGGCAAAAGGCATGATCTACGGCAGCCCTAGCGTCGTTAGCTACGCTGTCGCAATCCATTTCCTCTACCCACTCATAGGCATCCTTGCAGGAACCATCAGTGCGTTCCTCATCGCCCTTGTCGTTACCATGGTCCTCTTCATGCTCCGTAAAAAAATACGATAATTCCGTGCTTTCAGTCTATTTCTTTGAGTATCGATACTGAATATGACAGTTCCCCTCGCCACTCACCATACACGGACCAACAGGGTTCTCCGGGGTGCACTTTCGTCCGAACAGCGGACACTGCTTTGAGGAAATCAAGCCTCTCAGAACCTCCCCGCAGAGACAGCCCACCGGCTCAGAGAACGCCTCTTCATCAAGCGATCCAATCTCATCTTCGTACTTCTTCCGCGCGTCATATGATTCAAACTTCTTCTGAAGTCTCAGACCAGAGGAAAGAATAATGGGAAACCCTCTCCACTTGACATCAAACGGTTCAAAAACCTGCTTCAGTATCTGCTGTGCTTTTCTATTCCCTTGCGGTTTTACTGCTCGAACATACTCGTTCTCAACGACAGCTTCTCCCTGCTGTATCTGTCGCACCAGCATCCAGACTGCCATCAGAAGATCAAGAGGCTCAAACCCAGCAATCACCTGGGGCACCTGATATTCTTCCGAGATGAATTCATAGGGTTTTGTTCCAATGATCGTCGAGACATGACCAGGTTCGATGAACCCATCAATCTTCAATTCTCCCATCTGAAGAATCGCCTGTAACGCCGGGGGAATCAACCGATGACAACACAGCACAGAAAAATTCGTCGGAGGATTTTGTAGAATCACCGCTGCTGTAGTCGGTGCAGTCGTCTCAAAACCAACTGCCATAAACACAACTTCTTTCTCTTTGTGTTTCTCCGCAAGAGACAATGCATCTTCAATGCTGTACACCGTCCGTACATCACAGCCTTCTGTCTTCATCTGCTGAAGCGATAAAGAAACACCAGGCACCCGAATCATATCCCCAAACGTGGCAATCGTCTTTCCGTGTTTCGAAAGAAGCAAAATCTCCTCGATTTCCTTCGGGGTCGTGACACAGACAGGGCACCCTGGGCCTTGCCCGATCTCGATACCAGCTTTCTGAAATAACACATCCAATCCATGTTTCACCAGGGTATCTTGATGGGTCCCGCACACATGCATAAATTTGAGATGCACCTTTGCGTTACTAATCTGGGAGATAATGTCATCAGCAAGCGCTTTATCACGCAATGAAAACACTATTTCTCCTCCTGAAAAGACAACATCTCTTTAAACAACGCAAGCGTCTCTTGTGCGTCTTTTTCATCAAGGACCTGGATAGCAAAACCAGCATGAACTAAGACGTAATCACCGATCTTCACCTGAACAAGAGACACGTTCGCCTTCCGTTTCGTCCCACTCCCGTAATCAACGGTCGCGTTTTGTTTCTTCTTGTCAAGTTCAATGATTTTCCCAGGAATCGCTAAGCACACGTTCTATCTTTTTATCCCCCTATTTTTTCCTGAATCATCCACCAAAAACGACTTTGGTGACCCACATGATAAGAATACCGCAGATGAATACAACAAGTGTTGCCATGTATTTTTTCATGTCCAGCTCTTTTCGTATCTCTGGGACAAGATCGGTGGCAGCGATGTAAATAAACCCTCCAGCGGCGAACGGCAGAATATAGATTACGATGTTTTCAACATAGCTAGAAATGAAAAAACCAACAATTCCGCCGAATACCGCAGTCAACGCCACAACAAAGTTCAGCATAATTGCTTTCTTCTTTGAAAAACCACCGTACAACAGCACACCAAAATCACCAATCTCCTGAGGTATCTCATGAGTAGCAATCGCAATAGTCGTAGTAATCCCAAGCGGAAGGGAGACCACATAGCTTGCTGCCATGATCAATCCGTCAATGAAATTATGAATAGAATCCCCGACGAGATTCATGTAATGAAAGGTATGCACATCACAATGTCCCTTATGACAATGGCGCCAATGGAGTACTTTTTCTATGAGGAAAAACAGGATGAAACCGACGAGCACTAACAAATAGACAGTAAGTCCGCTGCTTTTTTCAACGGCTTCAGGAAGGAGATGGAGGAACGCACCCCCCATCAGCGCACCAGCTGAAAGACCGATAAGGATAAGTAAGATCTTGTTGAGTATCTTGTCATTCAACGCCAGGCTAACGATTCCGACAAACGAAAAAAGTGAAACAAAAAAGGTCGCTAATAAAATATATACCAGTTCAAACACGCCATTCACCATAAATTCTTTTTTACCAAGAAACTTTTTGGTTCTTTTGTAGTTTTTCCTTTATTTCTGATACGGGATCAAACACAGAAACTTCAGCGTCGTACTCCCTCGGTTGATGATCTGATGCCATTCCATGGGTTTGATGAACAGGACATCACCTGGTTGTAAGGGTTGTTCGGTGTTCTGGTCTTTCACAAACCCACCACCCTCAAGAATGAACACCTCATGTTCCCATTCATGTTGATGCAGAGGAGAGTTCCCTCCTGCTTTGATTTCGAACAGGCGCATCGCGAAGTTCTGCGCACCATCTTTCTTGGAGATAAGCCATCGGACCTTGATGTTTTTTACTCCTGCTTCTTGGGGATGCTCTAAATCAATCTCAGTGTAATGAACATGCTTCATGCTAGTCACCGTGTTCCTCTAGATAGCATCCTGTATCTTTAATGTTACCATCAAAAAAAATAGATATAAGGGAGATGTATTTACGAATCGAACCAAGGCTGGAAGTATGAAACTCAAAGACATCAACATCGCTGTGTTACGAATCGAGGGTACAAACTGCGAGCAGGAGTCCTATGATGCGTTCAAACGATTAGGTGCCAGCCCAGAATTTGTGCATCTGAAGCAGCTGCTGAACATCGACTGTAACGCTGATGAAACACGCAACATTCTTGATTATCATTGTCTGATGATCCCTGGAGGATTCTCCGCTGGTGACTACATCAGGGCTGGCGCGATTTTTGCCGCACGGATCAAAAGCCAGCTCCAATCACAACTCAAGGAGTTCGTGAGACAAGACCGCCCAATCCTAGGGATCTGCAACGGATTCCAGGTGCTCACCGAACTAGGATTGTTGCCTGGTTTTGAGGAGATCATCCGACCGGTCCCTGACGCATGCCTGTATCTGAATGACTCGAATCGGTTTGAATGCAGGCCGACGTTGCTGAAACATGAGAACCAGGGCACCTGTGTGTTCACCTCGAAAATCCCAAGAAACGACATCCGCCTGATCCCCAGTGCACATGCAGAAGGAAAACTGTTGTTTCCCTTGGAAAAACAAGAACAATACCTCAAGACACTTGAGGAGAACGATCAGATCGTGTTCCGCTATGTCGACCCGGACGGGAACTATGCAGGATATCCTTGGAACCCAAACGGATCTCCGATGAACATCGCAGGCATCTGCAACCCACAAGGAACCGTGTTTGGGATGATGCCACACCCGGAGCGGACATATTACAAATATCAGCATCCAGATTGGACTGCGACAGGGTTGCAGGATAATATCGGGGATGGCCGAGCCATTTTTGAGTCAGTGCTCTCTTATATTTCGAAAAAGTTCTAAAAACAGGGTGTTCGAAACTCTTTTATAGAGTAAAGCTCCTTCTCTACATTATAGAAGAATGATAGGGGGATACAAATATGAAAAAACAAGTTATCATCTCAACGCTACTCTGTAGTCTATTGATACTCTGTTCATTTTCCACAGCAGTACCATCTACTGCAGCACGCAGCCCTGCTGATTGGTCCGATGGTACATTCCAGGGAATCTGGAGCAAACAAAAGGATGATACATCAGGGTCTCTCTGGGGTGCGTTAAACCAGGGTCGCCGGGCGACACGTGGTACTTTTACTGGTGAATGGAACACCTCTGCAGGGACAGATGATGGAACATTCCATGGTGTCTTCTACGGTATGATACTGGTAGGACAATGGGAGGTCACCGGTGCGAATAAAACAACATCTGTGACTGGTATTCTTCGATTGAATGATACTCATTTCTCAGCGCTATTGTTCAGTTCTGGAACAGGTTTGATAAAGATCTCAGGTGTGCATGATGCCTCGTTTCTCCAGAAACTTACTGGCACCTATGGCGTTGGTGTTCGAACCATGCACCTGGTCGATGCAAGTCGACCGGAGAATTTCACCACAGATTTAACTGATGTCAGGGAGATGATGGTTCAGCTTTGGTATCCGATTGAAACAAGCAATGCCGGGATGCGAACCGATTACATGGATTACCCGACGTTCCAGTGGCTGATGGACCGATCTCCGATCCCGTTGATCACCATCCCAGATACCGCGTATCTCTTTGTGCGTCCCCATGGGCGCAACGAAACCAGTATTGCTCCAGGGATGTTCCCAGTGGTTGTTTTTTCACCAGGCTATGACGGGGTGTACCAGATCTATACATCGTTCATTGAGGACCTGGTCAGCCATGGGTTCGTGGTCGCTTCGATCAATCATCCGTATGTTTCTGGTATCACGGTGTTTCCTGATGGCCGTACGGTCGGCCTTGCAGAAGTACCGACAGATCCTGTGGAACGGTCAGCGTTTTTCAACATGTCGCTGCGGAGCATCGCAGAGGATGCAAAATTCGTCCTAGATATAGTAACAGACATGAACGCAACCGATCCTGATTTCTCCGGTCATTTCGACCTTTCAGATGTAGGGATGTACGGTCATTCCTTTGGTGGGGCGAACACCGCGGTCTGCTGCTATGAAGACCCTCGATTCGATGCAGGACTGACTCTTGATGGTGTCTTTTACAAACAATTCATCCCAGGAAACATCACCGTGCCACTCCTTCTTATGTTCGCGGAGTCGCGTCTCTCAGATGATTCAACAATTATGTATCTGTGGAATCACACGACCAATGATACGTTCAAAATGAATATTTCAGGTTCTACGCATTACGCGTTTACCGATGTCGGTGTTCTGCTGTCTCATCTGGTTCCTTTGGTTCCGCCAAGGC
Organism: Thermoplasmatota archaeon; assembly: GCA_035562195.1. GTDB lineage: Archaea > Thermoplasmatota > E2 > DHVEG-1 > DHVEG-1 > SM1-50. The sequence continues at coordinate 9,274 of DATMWV010000292.1, read as the reverse complement.
TTCTTTTATTTGGCTCGATAGCACCAAAGCGGATGGTGAACATCACAAGAACGTATGTGACGGTGTTCTTTGAGGTGACTCTGAAAGGACAACCAATTGAAACATTGCTGAATCTGTCATCTCAGTTTGATGAGGTGCAATTCGACTACAAACTCGGATGAAGAAGGAGCGGTTATCTGATGTCACAGGTGGTGACATGCATCTTAGAGCATGACGGGAAGATCCTACTTTTAAAGCGAAGTAACCAAGTAGGAACATACCGAGGCCTATGGGGTGGTGTGGCTGGGTACATCGAGGAGCTTGAGGACCCCTATGATACCGCCATAAAAGAGATCCGGCAGGAGGCAGGCATTGATGTAGACAGCGTTGAGCTTGTCCGGAAAGGAAACCCTATCGAATTTTCCGATACCTATGAAGGGAGAAGATACAACTGGGTCGTGTACCCGTTTCTGTTCCATATCCAATCCAAAGAGCTCGTCCGTACCGACTGGGAGCATGAGGACTACTGCTGGGTGCATCCCTCAGAGATAAAAAAACTTGACACCGTCCCTGGTCTGGACGAAGTCATACGACAACTGTTTGGGACTACTGATATTTTATAAACTAAAAAAAAGCAGGAACAATAAAAGACATTCTATGATGCTGATGTGTTGTCAAGCTTGTCTAGTATTTTTTCGATCGCACCGTAGGTCTGCTCAACCGACTGACCGGTATTGATGATATACCATCCTTTCGCAAGATCCAATGCTTTCGATCGGACTTTGAGGAACGCTTCTTGGGTCTCAAACATCTCTGTCTCACTACGCTGCTTGATCCGCTCGACGAGCTCCTCAGGTTTAGCATCTAAGAATAACATGTACGGGGAGGTTGGGACGAGTTTTTCAAAAAACCGGTACCCGGTTCTTGTCAACCGTCGTGGTAGATAGGCAGTTCCCATCAGATACCGCACCATTATGAGTGTATCACAGGTGGGTTTTCGGTGGTACTTTCGTAAGGAATACATCACATCCATCGCATAGAACACCGATGCTTTCAGCCGATTAATCTTTCCTTGGCCCAGCAAGGCTTTCTTCGCGGTCCGGCCATAGAAATTATCTGACTCTGGATGGGACCGCACGATCACTTTTTCCCCTTTTTCTTCATAACGTTGCTTAATCAATTGGGCATGGGTGTCTTTCCCGACGCCATCTAGACCATCTACGATAATCAGTCGCATGTCACCCCACCAAAAATAACCAGTACATCACTGCGGCGACAAACGGCACTGAGAGATTATCAAGACCCAGCGGTGTGATGCCCTCAACTACGGTTGCGACCCCAGCCATACAGAGCAAGTACGTCACGGTACGCGTTGTGAGTGGCTCTGCGTAGAACACAAGGGCAATGATCAGCAATAGAAACGTACAGAAAAACATCGCTATCGATCCGACATAGCTTTTCGTGTCTTTGAAAACCGTATATTTCCGTCCCCCATACTTAATCCCAATCAATGATGCAAGTCCATCCCCATAAGACATCGCAAGGATCCCCATCGCGATGATCTCCCGATGATCGAAAAACACATACGCAAGTATGGTCCAGGTAATCGCATAGTACACCAACCCCAATCCATGTCCTGCCTCAGAGGTTTTCCCCCGCATCGACTTGATCGGTGAATACGGGCTCATGAGAAACGTAAACAGGATGAACGGGCCAGCGGCGACAAACGCCATGATCTCCCTGGTTGCAAACAAGGGCAGGATGAATGCAATATTCCCAGTCATGATATGAAGGAATTTCCTGCTCTGCACCGGGTATTTCTTCGAAAACACTTTTTCGGTAAATATAATGAGTACTGTAACATATATATAGACCGCGGCAACCCCAAGCAGATCACTTTGATACATGGTTCTTCATCCTCCTATAAATGCTCCAACAAGGAACGCAAGCAGCCCGATGAAGATTGCGACAAGGGTGTATTTCCTATGGAACTTCATGTTGGGCTGTTTTTTAAGCACCAGTTGAAGGCAGGTACTAAGTAACATCGTATCTGTGATAAACACCAGGATAAAATAGCTTATGTTCGTATAATACACCCCGAAACCAGCTGAAAAATACGGTAGGAAGCTGAGTGCGATAGCACAGAGGTAGAAGACGGCTGCAACACAATTGGATCCCCGGATGCCGATGTACCGTGGGAACGATTTGACCCCTTGAAGTTTGTCCCCTTCGAAATCCATGACATCCTTCATGATCTCCCGGCCTGCCCCTGCAAGGAACGCGATGAGGGCGATTACATAGATTGCTGGGTTGATCGTACCAAATGAGAACGCGTTGTTCCCAAGAACAGTTGCTCCTCCGAAGACAAACGGGATCGCCATGATGTACGCGATATAGAAGTTTCCGATGAGTTTGATTTTCTTCATTTTGACGTCGTAGAGGACCGATATTAAGGCGGTGATGAGGGCGATGATAAAACACGTCATGTTCACAAAATACGAGCAGATGAGCCCCAGTGGGAAGAGCAGATAAAAAATGTTCAGTGCTGTTTTAGGGGAGATGTCACCTCGGACCAATGGACGGTCTGTTCTTTTGTTGATCCGGTCGATCTCCAGATCATAGTAGTCGTTCAATGCGAAGGTGCTTGCTTCTAAAAAAAGCGCGGTGAAGAAGGTAAGGGCGATGTTTAGAAGGGGTAGATTCAGGTTATCATATAGTGTTTTTTGTGAGATTAGGGAGCCGATGAGGATGGCAAGGAATAGCATTACTCCATGCTCCAGTCGCATGAGTTCCCAGATAGCCTTGAATTTTTTCATCACAGATGAGAATAAAATGCAGAGTTATAAACTTTTGAGCGGAGATGTCTTTGTGCTATTGATATTCTTTGAGGATTCTTTTTGTTTTTTATCGAACAGATAAGGTAATTTCTATCTCAAGTAATCTATTTATAGGAAAAGGTCATTATAATATCGTATAGGGGCGGAAAGTAATGAAAAAATATACTCAAGTGAGGAAAAAACTGATTATCGGTCTGATTGCTTTGTCTCTGAGTTTGACGCTCATGCCAATAACAGGGAGTCTCCTAACTGAAAAAGAACATTCAATACTGACGAAGAATTGGCCGAGTGAACTGACGACATGTTGGCCACCTCATATTCATATTAGTGGAACAATAGGTGAAAACGGTTGGTATGTAAGTGGTGTTGGAGTGACACTACTCGATTTTCCTTTGTCTCATATATATATTAACATCGATGACGGAGGGTGGTTTGAATATATCACACCGGTGTATGTAACTGGAGACGGTTATCATACAGCATATGTTTACTTTATAGATCAATGGGGGAATCCTTCTCCCATATACAATGCAAGTTTCAAAATCGACACGGAGCTTCCAGAAATAATACTGAGAAAGGAGACGGTAGGACTCGGTCAGATTCAATTTATTGCAAATGTCAGTGATGCCATGAGCGGAGTCTGGAGAGTTGAATTTTATATCGATGATGAGCCAGTGTTCACGGATTTTGATGCTCCATTTGAGTCAGATATCTTCTGGGCTGGAAATCATAACGTGGTAGCATTCGTTTTTGATTTTGCTGGTCAATCAGATGCTGCTGATTTGATTACACCATATGTTCTAGGTAGTATGGGGATGAATTGTAATCCATCTGAGAAAAGTACTACTTCAATTAACCGTTTTCAAGAGAGCTTCAATGAAAGAGAATGTTCATCAGTTGGGGAGAACATCACCGTCACATTTACATATCCAGAGAACGGGATATATTGGAATGACCGTAAGATTATGCCGTATTCCGTTCCATTCATATTACATGGGAATGGAGATTTAAGTTTCAATTGGTTTCGATTCTATAGAGACACACCAGTAGAGTATACAATTACGGGACCTATTGTTGAAGTAGAGTTTTATCTTGAGGGTGTTCTTATTGGAAGTGTCACCGCTGCACCTTATGAATTTCCTATACCGATGACCAGCTTTTCACATGTCACTGTAAAGATAATTGCGTATGGTGTAAGTCAGGGTGACTGGGGCAGTGATGAAATCACGATATGGAGATTATTCATCTAATTTACTATAGGGAGACGAGAATGAATAGGAAAAGGTTGGCGGTAGGAATCATTCTGTTATTTTTAGGTATGAGCATTCTACCAATGGTAGGAAGTGTGCAGATTGAAAAAGAACATTTATCGATGACGATGGGACGCTCAGGTGGTATTGAAATCAGTGGAGTGATGGGAGAAAATGGTTGGTACATTAGTAATGTTGTGATAACACTGAATTTTAAAAGTTGGCCAGATGGCGTTAATCATTCTTATTACAAGGTAGACGGTGGAGATTGGTGTGAATATATTGTTCCAGTTTGTGTATGTGGTGATGGATATCATACTGTGTGGGCCTACTATATAGATCAATGGGGGGATCCTTCTCAAATATACAATGCAAGCTTCAAAATCGACACGACGCTTCCAGAAATCACACTCACAAAGGAGACTGTTGGACTCGGTCAGATTCAATTTGTTGCAAACGTCAGTGATGCCATGAGCGGAGTCTGGAGAGTTGAATTTTATATCGATGATGAGCCAGTGTTCACGGATTTTGATGCTCCATTTGAGTCAGAGGTCTTCTGGCCTGGAAATCATAACGTGGTAGCATTCGTTTTTGATTTTGCTGGTCAATCAGATGCTGCTGATTTGATTACACCATATGTTCTAGGTAATGTGGGGATGAATTGTAATCCTACTGAGACAAGTACTACTCCAATAAACCGTTTTCAAGAACGTCTCAATGAAAGAGAATGTTCATCAGTTGGGGAGAACATCACCGTCACATTCACGTATCCAGAGAACGGGATATATTGGAATGACCGTAAGATTATGCCGTATTCTGTTCCATTCATATTACATGGGAATGGAAATCTAAGTTTCAATTGGTTTCGATTCTATAGAGACACACCCGTAGAATATACAATTACAGGACCTGTTGATAGAGTTGATTTTTATCTTGATGGATCTCTTATTGGAAGTGCCACCGCTCCACCTTATGACTTTAAGTTGCCTATCCGGATGCCCAGTTTTTCACATATCACGGTAAAGATCATTGCGTATGGTGCAAGTCAGGGTGATTGGGGCAGTGATGAAATCACGATATGGAGATTATTCATCTAATTTGCAACAGGGAAAAGAGAATGAAAAGGAAATTTTTAGAGGTTGGAATCTTTCTCTGAAATTATCGATTATAGAATAAAAGGGAAAGGATTTTTTTTATCACGGCTTCAGAATCACTTTCATAGAGTCTTTTGCTTTTGCGACGAGCTGAAAGCCTTTTGCTGCTTCGCAAAGAGGAAGGCTATGTGATATCATGTCCACAACCGTGACTTTCTTTGATGCGATCAACTCTATCGCGATGGTGATGTCCTCCGGGCTTCCCGCGTAGGTTGAAACCATGGTGACTTGCTTGTTCCACAGCTCAAACAACGGGAAGGGGACGTCGACCCCGGGCTCAGTGGGCGCGAAGAAAAGGATCGTGCCACCAGGCTCAACTGAATGTAACGCCTGCTGCACCGCTGGTAACGCCCCGGTACAAAGAACCACGAGGTCAGCCAGTCGTCCCTCATTGTGTTTTTTGACCTCCTCAGGTACATTCTCCTTTGCTTGAATCACGACATCAGCACCAAACTGTTTCGCTGCCTTCAACCGATAGTCCTCGACATCGGTGGCAAAGATTCTGCCAGCACCCCAGGCTTTCGCTAGTTTAATCTGAATCAACCCGGAAATCCCGCTCCCGATCACTAGAACGGTCTGCCCTGGTTTCATCCCAGCAGCCTTCAAACCACGCACGACACAAGCCAATGGTTCGATGAACACGCCTTCCTCATAGGACATTGCTTTGGGTAAAACGAACACTCCGCGATCAACATTGATCTCTGGGACCCGGAGATATTCTGCAAATCCCCCTGGGTAAAAATTCGTCGTATGCAGGGTATGACACAAGGTCTGCTGATCATTTGTACAGAATCGACAGGTATAACACGGTACATGATGGGAGACGAACACCCGATCACCGACCTTGTATTTCTTGACGTTTTTCCCAATCGCGACGATATCCCCAGTGATCTCATGACCAAGGACCTTTGGTGCTTTCTTGATACGGTACCATTCCATGACATCGCTACCGCAAATACCGCTGGCTTTCACCTTGACCAAAAGCTCAGCATCCCCAATCGTAGGAACTGGTAACTCCTCGATACGCACATCATTGTTGTTGTAGTACATCGCAACCTTCATCGTTTTCATAAAAAACCCACGTCTTGTTATAAAGAGGCATTTAATAGAGTTTATTGCCAGCCATACTGATTTCCAAGAAAAGATAGGTTTATATGAAACCCGGAAATCCTCTTCTTCATGTGCCCATCGGTCGGTCGGACATATGTCCCAAACCCTCTTTCGTTTTTCAAAAAAGACCAAATAGACGTAAAACTGCAAAAATACGCATACACACCAGGGGAGACCATCAAAGGAAGCGTCGGATTAAAATTAAAACGACCACTGACTGCAAAAAAACTCATGGTCGGGTTGATTGGACTGCGCATCGTCCATCAGGGCAACATCGCGATAGGACCAGTCCGGGTGGGCAACCAAGGACAACAAACCCAAGTATACACCATCTATCATTTCGAGATACCACTGGACGAAGAGGCTGTCTATTTCCATGAATTCTACCCCTTTGAGATACAAATCCCGGCCGATATCCTTCAATCGGCTCAGCAGAATTTCAATTCAACACTCACGGGTCTAGGAAAAACACTCTCAGAGATTGCACAGGTCATGAACCAGCTGAACATGTCAGGATCACGGGTGGAATGGTCCGTAGAAGCAAGACTTCAAATTCCATTGAAAATCGATATCGTAAACTCCCAGAAGATCGTCTTATCAGACCAGAAACAGTGATGTGTTGTGAAGAAAAAACCTTACAATCAAACAAGATTTTTATGAAACGAAAGACCTAAAAGGGAGCGCGCGTTTATTGGAGCACGCTATGATAATTAAGGCAATCAAACTCAAATCAATAGAAGCAAGACGCTATGTGGAGCCTGATGATAAACCAAGGCAGATCCGCATCGATCATAACAGCCAGATCTCCCAGGTCATCAACAACGCGGAAAAACAACTCATCATAGAGTTCCAATATACTTCTAGCTACGGACCAATCGGGATGATTAAAATGGAAGGCACCATTGTCAGTGAGGATCCCGAGGCAAAACAACTGGCAAAAGAATGGATAGATACCAGGAAATTACCTGATCAGGTTGCCAGCAACATCCACACCGCAGTGATGCATACCTGTGTCCCTGAGGCGGTTGGCATCGCAAAAGACCTTGGGTTACCACCACCAATCCCCTTGCCGCAGGTGCGACTCGGATCAGACCCTAAGAAAGTACAAAGTCAAAGCGGTGTTGAAGTCGCCTAAGACGTCTTTTCTGTGGTACGTTTAAATAAATCGAAACGATACGCTGTCTGATGAAAACCGTTGTGGTATCCATTGGAGGATCAGTGGTTCTCTCTGATGAAGCAGACACACACTTCCTTACTCAACTCACCACTCTTTTTAAAAAAATAAGTAAGGAGTACAAGCTGTTTGTCATCGTCGGCGGAGGGAACATCGCCAGACGGTACATTCAACTCGGAAGAGGACTAGGATTTGACGAGGACACCTTGGATCTGATCGGTATTGATGTGACGCGGATAAACGCACGGATCATTACCAATCTGCTTGGAGTCTCCAATAAGGAAATCCCTCATACCACAAGCGAAGCATTAAAACTAAATCTCCCGATTGTCGTCATGGGAGGGACAGACCCTAAACACAGTACCGACCTTGTTGGTGCGGAGCTCGCAGAAAAAACACAAGCAGTCCGCTTTGTGAACGCAACAAACGTCGACGGCATCTATGACAAAGACCCGAACAAATACAAAGATGCAAAACAACTCAAGGAAGTATCGATCGACCAATTGATCGCACAGTACGGCACCAAATGGGGTGTTGCTGGAAAGAATATCTTCATGGACGAGCCTGCTCTCGAAATCATACAACGAGCAAAAATACCGACTTTTATCGTGAATGGAAAACGACTTGACCAGCTTGAAAAAGCACTCACAGGTCAACCGTTTGATGGGACGGAAATACTTGTTTAAGATGAACTCCCAAAAATATGCTGTACCATCCATTCAGGGTTAAACGTTATATGATCCTCATATCTTTGACCAACCCCGATAAAGAGCAACGGTTTCCCTATCGTATAGGCAATCGATAGAGAGCTCCCACCTTTCGCATCCGCATCGACTTTCGTAAGAATCACCCCATCGATACCGACGACCTCATTGAACCGTTTCGCCTGCTCGACCGCATCGTTGCCTGATAACGCATCACCGACAAAGATGATCATATCAGGTTTTGCGACCCGTTTGATCTTCGCCATCTCATCCATCAGGTTCGAGTTCGTCTGCATCCGACCAGCGGTATCCAGCAGCACCACATCCTTATGTTTTGCTTTCGCATGCTCAATGGCATCAAAGGCGACTGCGGCTGGATCAGACCCCGGCCCATGCTTCACAATCTTCACTCCAAGGTTATCTGCGTGAATCGTGAGTTGTTCAATTGCCCCAGCACGGAATGTGTCACCCGCGGCCATCACACAGGTCTTCCCCAGTTTTTGCAACTGGTACGCGATCTTTGCTATCGAAAGGGTTTTGCCAGTCCCATTCACTCCGACAAACATGATGACGATAGGTTTTTTCCGCTCATCGATAAACCGGTTAAAATCAAAATTATTATATTTCAGCACATGACCGATCGCGTTCTTAAGGACTGTCTCAACCAGGTCTCCTGCTTTGCCTTTGTCAAACGGGACTCTCCTGATCTCCTGTTTGACATCTTTCTTAATTGAGTCAATCACAGAATATGCAACATCAGCTTCCAGCAACCCCATCTCCAGGTCCCAGAGCAGCTCATCAAGTTTCTTCTCATCGATCGTCAATGTGGGTTTTTTCTCCACCCCGACGGTCTGCTCGATGCTTTTCCGGGTTTGTAACGCTCGTTGCAACTCGCTTTCAATACTTTCCTCAATTTGTTTATCAATCTGTTTGTCACGCTGTTTTTTTTCCTCGCTGATCGGTTTTTGAATTCGTAACGCTCGTTTCCGCGTCACCACTGGTTCTTTCTCTTTTGGTATCACTGGAGCTGCAGGTGGACTCTCGACCGGTTTTACCGGTGTGGGAG
>DATMWV010000291.1:0-42623 GCA_035562195.1 Thermoplasmatota archaeon | reverse complement strand
GGTACCAGTTCGGTATCATTTCGTTCATACTGAATGTCAAGTAATCGACGGAGAAGAGCGTTTCTTGGGAGGCTCTGCCCAGTTCTAATCTCAAAACCAAGCTTTTGATAATCAAGCGGGTTTCCGACATTATAGATACATGACACAGAGGCGACTATGATAACATCTCGTCGTGATGACAACGATGCGGTCGCAGCAAGCCGCATCTGTTCGAGTTTCGGGTTGACATCCGCATCTTTCTCGATATACAGGTCTCTCTGAGGAAGATACGACTCTGGTTGATAATAATCATAATAAGAAACAAAATATTCCACACGGTTGTCAGGGAAGAACTCCTTGAATTCACTATAGAGTTGAGCGGCAAGCGTCTTGTTATGGGCAATGACAATGGTCGGGCGTTGCACCTTTTGAATGACCTGTGCCATGGAAAAAGTTTTTCCAGATCCGGTCACTCCAAGTAATGTCTGAGTAGAAAAATTTTTATTGATACCTTCGACTAACTGAGAAATAGCATCAGGTTGTGATCCTCGTGGAGTAAAGTTGGTCTGTAAATTAAACTCAGTCACGATCTCAACTCTTTCTTCCGTAACAAACGATTATATGCAATCGCGAAACGATGCGCCTCATCACGTATTTCTCTGATAAATAACAGTGCTTTATCTTTTTTCTTAAGTTGCAGTGGTTGTGATTGCCCAGGGAGAAAAATTTGTTCATATTGTTTTGCAAGAGAAATAATTGGGATTGTGACGTTGATTCTATCAAGTTCTTGTACCGCGCTATTGAGTTGACCGATTCCACCATCGATAACGATAAGATGTGGTAACACACCATGTTCTTGTTGTAATCTTGTGTAGCGACGTCGTACTACCTCAGCGATCGCAGCGGTATCATCGATACCTTCAACCGTTCGAATACGGAATCTCCGATAATTGGTTTTATCTGGTTTTCCATTTCGGTATTGGACCATGGAGCCGACCATGGACGTCCCAGAAAGATGGGAAATATCGAAACATTCGATAACCTGGGGTGGCTCTTGGAGGTTTAATTGGTGTTGCAGTGCTTCTACCTTTGAGAGGTCTCCAAAGAACGTTATCTCAATATTCTTTACCACGAGATCAAGGAGTTGTTTCTTTGCCCCTTGTTTTGGGACCAGGACCTGTGTTTTCTTCTGCCGTTTCTGTGTAAGGAATACAACAAGGGAATCAGAGAGTTTCTGAGGGACAATCACCTCCGAAGGCACAGGGTTTTCTGAGTAATACTGCACAATGAATTCTTCTAAAAAATCAGGGGTGAAATCAAAGATAAACTCGTTTTTCGTTGACAATGTACCTTTGTAAATATTAAACAACATAAGATAGACAGTTTCATCACGTATGAGATAGTTGATGATGTCTTCGTCAAAGGTATGCTGCCGTTGCATCTTCTGATGTTCCTGAAGATGTTGTATTGCTGTTATTTGATTCCGTAACATCAACGCGTTTTCGTACTCGAACGATTGGGATTTTCTCATCATTTCTTGTTGTAATTTTTTAAGAAGTTCTTTTGATTTTCCTGAAAGAATCAGACGTACGTTTCGTATGTTCTTCCCGTAATCTTCTTGTGATATCAATCCAACGCAAGGGGCTGGGCAGAGCTGCAGATGATATCGTAGACAGGCTTTTTTTGGTAATTTTCTACAGGTCCGCAATGCAAACGTCCTATTGAGGAACTGCAGCACATGGTCGCGTTCAAGGGCTGATACAAAGGGTCCGAAATATTTTCCATTCCCTTGTTTTTGTCGTGCGATGAGAAGTCTTGGGAACACCTCATCGGTAAGCTGGATAAACGCATAGGTTTTTGCATCTTTGAGGTTGATATTATATTTCGGCTGATGTTTTTTTATCAGTGTGTTTTCCAAAATCAGTGCTTCAACCTCAGTATCGGTTACAAAAAATTCAACTGAGTCAAGATTATTCATAAGACTGCGGGTTTTTGGATCCTGCTCTTTTTTCTGAAAATAATTTTTTACCCGTCTGCGTAGATTTTTTGCTTTCCCGACATAGATGATTCTTTTCCCAGCATCTCGAAAGAGATAGCATCCAGGGTCCAGAGGTAAATTCATGAGATCAATCATTTTTTCTTCCCGCGGAACACTGGTCGAAGGATCTGACCGGTGTAACTGTGTTTGTTATTCGCAACCTCTTCAGGTGTTCCTCTGGCAACGATTTCTCCTCCGAGATCACCACCCTCTGGGCCTAGGTCGATGATATGATCTGCGCATTTTATCACTTCCATATTATGTTCGATGACGACAATCGTGTTTCCCATGTCTACTAGGCTGTTGAGGACGTCGATGAGTTTCTTCACATCATGGAAATGTAATCCGGTCGTTGGCTCATCGAGAAGATACAATGTCTGTCCTGTGCTTTTCTTTGATAATTCCCGTGTGAGTTTAATTCGTTGCGCTTCTCCACCTGAAAGGGTGGTGGAACTCTGACCGAGTTTAATATAATCCAAACCTACTCGCTGTAATGTTTCTAATTTTTTACGGATATAAGGGATGTTTTCAAACAGATCTAAGGCCTCTTCTACGCTCATGGAAAGAACATCAGCAATTGACTTTCCTTTGTACTGCACCTCAAGAGTGTCTTTATTGTATCGTTTTCCTTTGCATTCTTCACATTCGACGTAGATGTCTGGGAGGAAGTTCATCTCTATCTTTATGAGACCGTCACCTTGGCAGGTTTCGCATCTTCCACCAGGGACATTAAAAGAGAAACGACCTGCTTGATACCCCCGGAGTTTCGCCTCAGGGGTCTTGGTAAAGATGTTTCTGATTTCATCGAACACTTTTGTATATGTCGCTGGATTGCTGCGTGGGGTTTTCCCAATCGGACTTTGGTCAATAACGATAACCTTATCGATCTCTGAATCAAACGTTATCGTGTCATGTTTCCCAGGTAGTTCTCGTGATTCATGAAGTTTTTTCATCAGACCTTTGTAGAGAATTTCATAGATAAGTGTTGATTTTCCACTTCCAGAAACCCCGGTGATGACGGTGAAGACTCCTAAGGGGATGTTGACATCGATGTTCTTGAGGTTGTTTTCTTTACATCCTTTGATATGGATGTATTTGTCTGTCTGCCGTCTGGCCTCTGGTACCATTATTGCTTGTTTTCCTGAGAGGTATTGTCCTGTGAGGGAGCGAGGATTGTGCTCGATCTGTTGTGGTGTGCCATGGGCGATGATTTTTCCTCCGTGAATCCCAGCTCCTGGGCCCATATCGACGACATAGTCAGCATGACGTATGGTTTCTTCGTCATGTTCAACGATAATGAGGGTATTTCCAAGGTCGCGAAGTCGCTGCAAGGTCTGTATAAGTTTCTTATTATCCCGTTGATGTAAGCCGACTGATGGCTCATCAAGGATGTACAGGACTCCCATCAGGTTTGACCCTATCTGTGTCGCAAGCCGTATCCGTTGGGCTTCTCCACCGGAAAGTGTCCCCGCGTTTCGAGAAAGTGTCAGATAATTCAACCCGACGTTGTCTAAGAATTTTAGGCGTGCTTTGATTTCTTTTAAGATTAAATGGGCGATTTCTTCTTGTTTTTTTGTCAGGTTGATTGTTTCGATGAATTGAAGTGATTGTTTTATGGACATATCGGTGATGTCGATGATTGATTTACGGGCGATTTTGACGGAGAGAATTTTTTGTTTTAATCGTTTCCCTTGACAGACGGGGCAGGGGCTGATGCGCATGAATCGTTCCATGTCTTGTCTGCGATATTCCGATTCGGTTTGTTTGTAGAGTCGTTCTGATTGAGGGATCAGTCCTTCCCAGGTCCCGATATGGGAGTAGTGTGCATCACCGTTTTTCATGACGAGGTTAAAACGAATCGATTCAGTTGATCCGTACATGATCACATGATATTGTCTTTCGTTGAGGTTTTTTATCGGGGTGAAAATGTCAAATCCATAATGTTTTGCCACAGCCCCAAGATAGTTGTTCCTCCAGCTGTCTCTGATGGTTTTATACAGGGCGATCGCGCCATCGGCGATGCTGAGTTCTTTGTCTGGTATAATCAGATCAGGGTCAAATTCCATTTTGATGCCAAGTCCATGGCATGCTTCGCAGGCGCCAAAGGGGCTGTTAAATGAGAACATGCGTGGTTGGAGCTCTTCAAAGACGGTACCGCAGACAGGACAGGCCATGGTCGATGAGTAAATATGCTCGTAGCCCTTGGTATCGAGTGCTATGAGAAGTCCATCGGATTTCTGTAACGCTTGTTCACAGGCCTCTGTAAGACGGGTGGAGTCGGTTACATCGACACGGTCAATGACCACATCGATATCATGTTTCTTGTATCGCTCAAGGGTGATTTTCTCATCAGTTCGATAGATGGTTTTGTTCACTCGAATCCTGGTGTATCCTTCTTTGTTCAGATCTTTAAACAATTGTTCGTAGGTCCCTTTTTTCTGACGGATGACTGGTGAGAGAACGGTGATTGTCCCTTTCAACTCTGCAGCGATTCTTTCTGAGATTTTTTGTGGTGATTGCGACTCGATTTTGATGTTATGTGTCGGGCAGTAGGGGATGCCAATTCGTGCGAATAATAAACGGAGGTAATCGTAGATTTCTGTTATCGTGCCAACTGTGCTTCGTGGGTTTTTACTTGTTGTTTTTTGTTCAATGGAGATCGCGGGGGATAATCCTTCGATGCTATCGACATCTGGTTTGTTCATCAGGCCTAGGAACTGTCGTGCATAGGCGGAGAGTGATTCGACGTAGCGTCGTTGTCCTTCCGCATAGAGTGTGTCAAACGCTAGGGTGGATTTACCAGAGCCAGAGATTCCTGTGATGACGATGAGTTTATCTCGTGGAAGTTCCACACTGATGTTTTTTAGATTGTGTTCTCGTGCTCCTTTGATGATTATGTTTTTCACTGGAAATCCCCTTCGAAAATAGCTATAATATATACAAACATATACATTTTATTGATTCGAATTATCAATATATCTGATGAGTCAGCCCTCCGACAAGCACTCCCCTATATTCAAGGTTTTCTAAGGGGTCATTGAAAGTATAAAATTACGTGTCACCAACAGAAGAATATTTTTAAACCATAATCACAAATTCAAAAATCAAAGATGAAGAAAAGTTACTTGGCTAACACAATCTAGACTGAGACTTAGCCAAGATTTGGAAGGAAATGAACAAAGCAAAAACGATTACAGGATCGCACTTGTGTTGTTATTTGGGTTTCGGATCATACGCATAATCGCCAGGAATAGTAATCCACCGATAATGACTACTCCCCATCGCAAGAGTTTTAACAACAGGATTGCCAAGGTGATGAAAATGACCTGCGGGGATGGATTGTCGTTATATTTTTCTCGCAATGCCTTTAGATATGTAGTCTCAGCGTTGAGAAGATAAGGTGTTGTTGCGGATTGCGCTATACTAACTTGCTCTGCGGCCACTGCTGGCAACATTAATAAAAGTAATACAGCCAACAGACTACCGCCAATTAGGGTTTTTCTCATTTTATAAGTCCTCCTATTTTTTGTTATACACCACTAGCATTTAAATGTTTTCGTAACAATATTAGTCAACTATATAGGGAAAAACACTTCATATGATTCATATACTGAAAGAAGAAGCACAACCGAAAAGTTTTTCAGGAGAGAACTGTAAAGACGCTCGGTAAGAACTGTACAACAAGAGGCTTTAAATAAAACGAAGAAAACAGATAGCGAGGAGCAAGAAAAATGTTAATCGTTGGTCAAGTATCAAGCCCAGAGGAAGCAGCTGAGATAGAATGTATCGCAAAATCCTTTGTGATCGCACACCGAATAAAAGCTCTCGTTCATAATCAGATTACAGGCTAATATTCAATCGGTGAAGTCCTATTTCTATGAGGGACAAAGAATGTCAGAATACGTCATTGAAATCGATTCACTAACAAAAATCTACAAAACGGGGAAAACAGATTTCAAAGCATTAAATAATGTCGATTTAAATATTCACAAAGGAGATTTTGTTGCCATCATGGGTCCTTCTGGATCAGGGAAAAGTACGATGATGAACATCATCGGATGTTTAGATCGCCCGACATCAGGCACAATCATTATCGATGGCGAAAATATCTCCACCGTGAACGATAATCAACTCGCTGTTATTAGAGGACGAAAAATCGGTTTCATCTTTCAAAAATTTAATCTGATGCCCTCCATGACTGCACTAAAAAATGTTTCATTACCCATGGTTTTTCTCGGAGGTTCTAAAGCTGACCGGGATCATCGTGCCTTCGAACTGCTTGCAAAAGTCGGACTTACCAACTGGGCGACCCATCGTCCCTCCGAACTATCTGGTGGACAACAACAACGGATAGCAATCGCACGAGCCCTTGTCAACGATCCCTCAATCATCCTTGCTGATGAACCAACAGGGAACCTTGACACGAAAACCGGCGAGCAGATCATGGAGCTACTCGTTGCATTAAATCGTGAAGGGAAAACAATTCTACTTGTCACCCATGCCATCGCTTTGAAACGATTTGCGAACCGTGTGGTGAACATGCTCGATGGAGAGGTGACTGAGGATACATGATACGAGACATCTTTACAATGGCCCTTGATACGATGAAATCCTATAAGATACGGACGTTTCTCACACTCATCGGGGTCATCATCGGTGTTGCATCAGTGATCATGGTCACAACCGCAGGAAATTCCGTTAGTACTTTTATTGCAGAACAATGGAATCTGTTCAATCCAACCGGAATGGTTGTCGGCTTGGGGACCGGCGGAGCAGTACCACAGCTATCGATCCGTTCCGTCGTCTTCACAACCAACGACGTAGAAAATATACAGCGTTTACCATCGATAAAAACAGTAGCCCCCATTGGTATCGTTCCTGTTATCAAAATCTTAAAACGAGACGGGTTCCTCAAATGGGAGTCGAGACCCGGGGAAACGATGTACGCAAGTACCGAAGCGATCCTCGAAATTCTGAACATGGAATTAGAAGAAGGAACCATGTTCCAAGAAGGAAAAAATGAGATTGTCATCAGTAAAAACGTCGTTGAGACATTTGGTAAAGATAAACCATTGAAAGTCGGTGATACAATCTATTTGCGTCGAGTCGATGGAAAAACACTTGATGCAAAGATTGTCGGAATTCTGAAACAAGGTTCGAGTTTTAGTATGTTCAACACCCTTTCAAGTCCAGGCATTATCTGCCCGGCAAAACCATATTATTCAACGTATTTTGGGTCAAATGCAGGTTCGATTTTAAAGCGCGTCGTCGCCTACACAATTCTTCTTGCCGAAGCAAAAGACACAAAACAGGTCCAAGAGGCACAAACCGAAATATTAAGCTACCTTAACGGCACAGGCTCTGATGCGAATCAGTATTTAGATGAGAACTCTGATTTTGTCGTCATCACCCAGCAGTACATCCTTGATCGTGTCGATAAAATCATGAGTGTTATCAGAACCTATATCACCGCAATCGCATTGATTTCTCTGCTCATCGGCGGGGTGGGGATAGCAAATATCATGTTTGCGACCGTCACTGAAAGGACCCGAGAGATTGGTACGATGATGGCAGTAGGGGCGAAACGACGTGATATCCTGCAGTTATTCTTGTATCAATCCATGGTCATCGGGTTATTAGGCGGTCTTACTGGTTGTATCCTTGGTGCAAGCGGAAGCTGGTTTGTCGTTGACCTCTTAAACAATAGCATACAAAATCTTGGGGGAGCATTTAGTGCTGGTTCCATTCAATTAGCCTACGCACCAGAATGGTTCCTTATCGCAAGCGTTGTCGGAATCCTCATCGGTATCGCTGCAGGGGTATTACCAGCACGGAAAGCAGCAAAGATGGATCCCGTGGTCGCACTGCGGTACGAATAACGTTTTTTTTACTGAGTTGGTGGGGCTTGTTTTTTCTCCATCGCCTCAATTTTTTCAAGCTCTTCTCGGATAAATCGCAAGGCTTTCTCCTTATCAGGACCAAGACCAACCGCATCAGGACTGATCTCATTTTTCTTCAGCTGTCTTAACCATCGCTCCAACACCTGTTTTTGATCCATGCGTTCTCACCTCAACTGATACCATATCGCAGGTGATGTATATTAAGCCAGGGATTTAATGAGAAAAAAAAAAGTTAAATACAGATAAAGAATATCATACTAGGGAAGGAGGAATGGAGAATGTCGTACTATTGGAAGAAAAACGGCTCTCTTTATCATTGGCATCTTCAGTGTAGGGCAATCCCTGTTTATGTACGGACCAATCCTGATTGGGAAATCAGTGAACAACGGCCAAATGATAAAGAACGCTGCAAAGAATGTCTCGAGAAGGATATCGCACAGAAGATGAAAAATAAAACGTAATAAAATAAACCATCAGAGAATGCTTATTCTTCGTCTGCCGCTGATTTATTCATCGGGAGATTGAGCATGATTCTTTTTAACTTTTTCTTGGTATGATAATCATAGACCACATTGATTTTTCTCCCGGTGAACGGATTCAATCCCGTCCAGTACATACAGGAGGAGACCGTCATTGGTGTCGGGGTGAACAACTGGAACTGCTCAATGTTCTCCAGATGTCTTTTTTTGATAATGTCATGTAAGGAGATGACTTCACTCAGAGTATCACCAGGATGACCGATCATAAAATAGTATCGCAACCATTGTTTTTTCCGTTGATTGATCGCAGTAAAATATGATAAAAACTCATCGAATCGCCTGTTATCCTTCCCCATTAAACCTACGACAGTATTTGAAAAATGCTCAGGGGCGATTTTCAGACAGCCGGAGATATGATGATCAGAGATCTCTTTGATGTAATCCCTGCTTTCCATTGCAAGATCATAGCGGATGCCGCTACGAATAAAAATTTTTTTTACCCCTTGGATCTGTCGAGCTTTACGTAACAATGAGATGAGACGCTGATGTGTTTTATCTAGCTGCGGACACTGGATGCAGGTTTCTGAACATGACGGAGTTGATTGTGGACGGGTACAAACCATGGCATACATATTTGAGGAGGGACCAACAAAGTCATCGATGTATCCTTTGAATCCAGGGTAAGTTGTCAACCGTTTGATTTCTTCAAGGATGTTTGTCTCAGACCGTGAAATAATACGATTCCCCTGATGAAGAGAAAGGGAACAAAAATTACATGCACCGATACATCCTCTGTGGATCACCACGGAAAACCGCCCCATTTTTAATAAGGATTTTGGGTGTAGTTTCCTTGAGTAATTCAATGAATAGACCCAGTCCAGATCCTTCGTCGTATAGTCAGGGTATTTGTACTGCACAACATAACTATTGGTATACTCCTGCGCGAGGTTTTTGTCATTTGAAAACTTCATCTGCATCGCACAGAATTTTCGTTTATCCTCCGCAGCCTCCTTAAAAGACGGAAGGAGTTCAAAGGTCGAATCAAGGTTTTTCTGAAGAATGCATGTTCCTTGTATTCCAACTAACTCTTTTCCCGTATGTAACCGTTCAGCAATCTCAAGAATCTGTTTCTCCCCATTCCCATAGACAAGGATGTTTGCCCGCGAATCAAGTAAGATACTCCGTCGTATGTTGTTATCCCAATAGTCATAATGAGCGAAACGTCGTAAGGATGCTTCAATGCCACCAATCACTATCACGCTGGATTTAAAATATTGCTTCAGTTTATTACAATAATAGATAACCGCACGGTCAGGGAGTGTTGTCGCATCGCTGTATTTATCCTCAACACGTTTTCTTTTCAAAGGAGTATAGTTATGAACCATGCTATCAATGGAACCGGAAGTCACACCAAAACAAAGACGAGGAGCCCCTAACCTAGTGAAGTGTTCTTGCGTCACCGGTTTTTCAATGATACCAACACGATATCCTTTCGCATCAAGCACTTTGGCGATGACACCGACTGGGGAGAGCGGGTGATCATCATAATACTCTCCGGTGATAAGGATGATATCGAGATCATTTTCTGTCTTAGTAATCATACTTTAGTCTCTCATAGACTGCTCCTATTTAAATGTTCAACAAGCTGTATAGCCACCGGAAAGCTTCATTAAGCACCTGTTTTTTTCCGTTGCCGATGACCGAGATTCTTGTGACGAACGATGACGGGTACACATCAGCAGGGTTTGTGACACTGGTAAAGGAACTGTCAAAGAACTATTCGGTGACCGCTGTTGTGCCTGACTGTGGACGAAGTTGGATAGGTAAAGCGATCACGACAAAAAAGGAACTGAAAATAAAGAAAATAACCTACGATGGTGTCGAAATGTTCCTTCTCAACGGAACCCCTGCAGATTGCGTACAAATAGGGTTATATGATATTGTGACGCATCGACCAAAAATGATTATTTCAGGAATAAATATTGGGCTGAACATCGGACAGGCCAGGACGCTGAGCTCCGGGACAATCGGAGCAGCAATTGAAGGAGCGATCGATGGTGTACGATCCATCGCATCATCTCTTTCCATCCCTGTTACTCTGCGTGATAAGAAAACAGATTTTTATTCACCAAAAAACAACATGCTCTTTGAAAACGCAGCAAAGATCACGACGAAAGCGACCACTATCATCATGAATAAAGCATTCTGCGATGTTAATTTATTTTCGCTAAACATCCCCTTCGATGCCACCATGACTACCCCACTTAAAATCACATCACTATTTAGTACACGATACGGAAGGTTATTTCATAGAAAGGGAAATAAATTTTTTCATAGCACACCTCCGATACAGTATAAAAACATGGTGGAAGGTTCTGATCTGAAAGCATTAAATGATGGGAAAATCTCGCTGACACCCATGAGCCTCTCCTTTTCGGCACCCCAATTAATTACAAACGTCGAACAAACTTTCGAGAAAGAATGGTAGTATCACCGCATTTATCATATGACGAAAAAGAACGCGATCGCGATGATGGAATAAACACTAATCAACTGTGCCCCTTCTAACCAGTTACATCTTCCATCAGCTGAAAGGTAGTTGACGATTAACACAGCCAGGATGACTGCAAGAATTTCAAAGGGAGTAAACACAAGCGTGAAACCATAATTAAATACCTGGCTTACCAGCATCAGGATCGGGACGACGAAGAGTGCTATCTGTATGGCGCTGCTCAATCCAATCTCGATAGAGACATCAAGCTTATTTTTCACGGAAAAATGAACAGCGGTTGATATCTCAGCGATATTCGTAATAATCGCAATGACCACCAGGCCGATAAACACCTGTGACAGACCAATCGCATGTGCTGCATGTTCAATGGTGCCAACAAGAATCTGAGATTCAAAAGTAACGACGATAATAGAAATGAACAGAATCAACGCAGCCAGACGACGACTCATGGTTGGTCTTTCCTGGGTTGCTTTTATCTCATCACTGGCATCAAAAAGATCTTTATGAGTCCTTAAAGAAAAGAAAAGACCGGCGAGATAAATCAATGCCATAACAATAGCAACAGCACTACTGAGAAGAGAAATCTGAGGAGTCGGTGGTGTCACTATCGCATAAACACTTGGGATCGCAAGCCCTGCCACGACGATAATCAGCATAGTTGATGACACAGCGATGGTTTCATTGTTGAACCGCTGATTCTTAAAGCGGAGACCACCAGTAAAAATACTTAGTCCGACCAGGAGTAAAATATTGCCAATGATACTCCCAATGATCGATGCTTGGACGACTTGTATGAGGCCAGCATTCAAGGCAAGAATCGCGATAATCAACTCTATTGCGTTGCCAAATGTGGCTGAAAAAAGACCACTTACTGTTGGGTTTGTCTGCAATGAAATTTCTTTTGTGGAATAACCCATGATTCTTGCAAGAGGAACAATAGCAAGCACTGATGTGATAAAAATAACTGAGTCTTCCTTGGTGAAAAGATATAATAAAAAACTAATCGGAACGAACACAAGAAGCAGGTAAAATGTTTTTCCAATCTTGAGTTTTTGAAGAATGGTTTTTTTAAGAGGAGGTGAATAGAAACCCTTCTTTAGATTTCTACGTCCTACAATAAAAGGACTCATATGACTGGATAATGCATCAAAGTATCTAAAATGTTTCGACAGTGAAAAGTTAATGTATGTCAGTCAGATGTTGAAAATTGATGAGCTATGATGTGATTCTCCTGCGGTACGGTGAGCTTTCACTGAAGAGTGCCTACGTACGAAAGTATTTCGAATCAATCCTTGTACGAAATATCAAAAACGCATTCATAAGTGAAAATATACCACATGAAATCAGAACGGAACGAGGGAGAATCTATCTTTCTACAACAGAGATATCCAAAAGTATCAGGGTATTGCCAAGAATTTTTGGGATCGTATCATTCAGCCCAGCGTTGCAAACAACATCCACTCTGCAGGACATGTCCACGATAGCTCAACTCCTTACAAAGAATATTGTACACAGACAAAAAAGTTTCGCGATACGGGTGACACGAGTAGGGACCCATCCGTTCACAAGCCAGCAGGTTGCGGTACATATTGGTAATGACATCGTGCAGGCAACAGCTGCACCAGTAGATCTCAATAATCCTGATGTCGAGCTTTTTATCGAAATAAGGGAGAAGAAATCATTTCTTTTTACAGAAAAAATTAAGGGAGTCGGAGGTCTTCCATTAGGGACCCAAGGAAAAATACTTGCACTGGTGAAGAACCCGTCTTCGCTGTTAGCAGCATGGTATCTGATGAGAAGAGGATGTAATATTGTTATCGTGACAGGGGACCAATCAAACGAGAAGGTCATCCGTTCTTTTCTTACTCATTGGTATGCGGATGCAGAGAGTATCTCTATTGACCTCACAAGTAAGGAATCTCCTGAGCAAGTATCAAGGATTGCCTCTGAAAAAAAATGCGATGCAGTAATCACGGATCATACACTTGAGACACTATCTCAGGCATTATCTGAAATCGCATTGTTAAAAAGAAAGTGTAGTGTCCCGATCTTAAGTCCACTTATCACAATGACACAAGAGGAAATTGAAAACCATTGTAAAGACCGAGGAATACTGCGATGAATATTGTTGTTTTTGGTTCAGGTGCTATTGGGTCATTATTTGGTGCACTCCTTGCCAAACAACATAAGGTGGAACTCGTTGGACGAGCTCCACACATCACCTGTATCCAACAAAAAGGCTTACTCATCAACGGAAAAACACGTCTCACGGTGAGGGTCCCTGCGGTAGAATCGATAAAAGATGTCTCCTTTTCACCAGACCTCATTCTTCTTACCGTGAAATCATATGATACAGAGACAGCAAGTCGTCAACTCAGTTCGCTATTCAATAATCAGACAGTGGTTGTCTCTCTTCAAAATGGGTTAAACAATATTCAGAAAATAGAACAGTACATCGAAAAAAAACATATTCTTGCGGGGGTAACTACCCAGGGGGCTCTCTTCGTAAAACCTGGCACCATTACGCATACAGGCAAAGGTACAACCATTCTCGGAGAACTCAATGGCGATTCCTCTGAGAGACTGAGGACGCTTGTGACTGTATTCAATCAGGCTGGAATCGAGACCCAGATGAGTACTGATATCAAAAGGGAAATCTGGAAAAAAACAATCATTAACTCAAGTATCAATCCGCTCACCGCATTTCTCAGATGCAACAATGGATATTTACTTGACAATCCAGTGTTGGAAAAGACCGTTGAGTCTATCTGCACAGAATCAAGCGTAATCGCATCCTCAGAAGGGATCGTCATTTCTGCCTTGGAAATGATCGAGAAAACAAAAAAAGTCATCCAGGATACCGCACAAAACTATTCCTCTATGATGCAAAGTATCCAACAGGGTAAAAAAACAGAGATCGATTCTATCAACGGAGAGCTTCTGAGAAGAGGTTCAGAACATAAGGTTGAAACCTCATTAAACAGAATTCTCTTTGAGCTCATCACATCATTGAGTCCCCTCTAAGAAAAATTACTGGAAATATACATTCATCTCTGTAAAGAGTAAGAATTATATCTTTTCAATACCAATAAGTTTATATAAATTGTAACCTATATTATTAATAAGAATACAATCCCATTCCCTATTGGAGGCAAACCATCATGTACGTTAAACGAAAACAAAAAATAATGATAGGAGTCTCGCTACTTGTTATTGCTTGTTTACTTGTTTCTGGGACTTATGTCTATTTCGAATATTATATGACCAAGAAGGAAACTCCACCTCAACAAACCACATTCCAACTAGACGACAGGATCAGCCCCTTAGAGAACCAAGGGGTCGTCCTTGAAATATTACGAATCCGTGACCGAGAACTTATCAATAAATTGTTAAAACCAGGAAAGTCCTGGGAAAACAAACCTACTTTCTATTTCATCTCAAACATGGACGGGTTAGAGTATGCCAGCAAAGATGTGACCCAACATGGGAGAACCACTGAGGTGATGTTCAATACCTGGGATACCATGTTTGAGGAAAACAAAATCATGAAAGACGTACCAGAGGAACAAGAAACATCAGTTATCACACTTACCATCATGGAACAAATAAGATCTGGATTATTGGGACGTAAGACTCAAAATGTCGAAGGAGACTCATTCACCGTCACCTATGATTTTCGAACCGGGCGATGGTCAGGGAAGGATAATTTCAAGGATTATGATGGATATGGGTATTATTTAGGGGAGACTTTTGAGATTTGGTTTAATATTTATCAAATCGATAATGACGGTGATTTTATCCCCTATTGGACGGAAGTAAACGTCCTAGGGACAGACCCAACGGTGGACGATTCAAAACTTGACCCGGACGGTGATGGAGCACCAACGGATTGGGAGTGGAAATGGGGTTTTGACCCCTTCACCTGGGATGACCACAATAACCTCGACCCAGATCTTGATGGGATTGATAATCTCGAAGAATATCAGATGGAAAAATGGTTTGCAGACCCATTCATCCCGAACATCTACTACGAAGTCGATTACATGGGAAAGGGTGGATTTAACGACCCGCCCCATTATTTCTTTGAAGAAACAAAACAAGGAGTTATCGAGAGGTTCTCTGAGCACAATATCAAGGTCATCTTTGATGATGGATGGCCAAACAGCCCAATAAACGGCGGTGGACAAGAACTACCACATATCGATAAAATATCACAAGACTCCGGGATGATGTTACAGTTCTATAATAATTATTTCCCTGATGAACGAAAAGGGATTTTCCGATATTTTGTCATCGGCCACGGTGGTGGATTCCAACACCCATCAAAGAACAATATCTATGACACGACACAACTGGCGTATGTATCTGCAAAGTTCAAACCAATACAGAATATCTTTAATTTCGTTCTTGGGGGCGCCATTCCAACGGAACGAGGGAAACGGGTGCAACTCGGATCGCTCCTCTTGCATGAAATGGCACATAGTTGCAGTATCGATGCCGATAACTGCCATTTTGGAGGAATCGATAACATCAGCTATGGGATCTACATCTTACCAAAAAAAGAATATACGTCAACTTGGGGTCAGTACCATAGTGTGCTCAATTATTATTATACGAACAGCCCAAAGACCTTCGACTTGTCAAATGGGGAAAACGGCCCACCCTACGATCAAAACGACTGGGGATACATGTTTGTTGGCTACTTCCAATACAATGCCAATCTCATCGAAGAGCCATACTATTCTGCAGGGACTGGAGAGACATTGGTGAAAAGCGAATTTAGAGTCACGGATTATACCTATGATGCGAACCTGACCAAACAATTTGTCAATTATATCGGGGATTATTCACCAATCGACCCTATCAAAGTGAATTGGTCGGTCTATAGACTAACTAATAAAGAGAACCATCCAGAGAACCGAGAAATACGAATATACGCTCAGCCGAAGATCATCACGACAAAGCAATGGGTGTTTAGTCAAGAAGCTGATTTAGACGCGGACGGCAACCTGCAGTTTTATTCGTTCGATAAGCTGATGAATGAAAAAACAAAATAAACCTAAAGCAACTCCAAAGAACCCCCCTCTGTTTCTCTTTTTCTTTTCAAAAAAGACTTTCTGTTTTTAGAAATCTTTAAAATCATAATCTTCGTATCGAGAATGGAGCATCTGATATCCTATGAAGATTTTTGTGACCAGAAAAATACCCCAAGATGGGCTTGATGTATTAGCAAAGGAGTTCACTGTTCATGTCAATCCCTATGACCGAGTTCTTGATAAAAAAGAGATCATTAACGGCATCAAAGGAAAAGATGGTCTCCTGTGTCTTCTGACAGATCCCATTGACAAAGAAGTTATCAACGCAGAACCACAACTGAAAATGATCGCTTCCTATGCTGTGGGATACGACAATATTGACATTGCTGCTGCAACCAAACGAGGGATCCCTGTGAGCAACACCCCTGGTGTGTTAACCGAGACCACTGCTGAACTCGCCTGGGCGTTACTATTTTCAGTCGCCAGAAGGATCGTTGAAGGCGACACGTTCACCAGAGAAGGAAACTTCAAAGGCTGGGCACCCATGCTCATGCTAGGACAGGATGTTTCATATAAAACCTTAGGAGTGATTGGCACTGGTCGCATCGGAGCTGCATTCGCATTGAAAAGCAAAGGATTTCACCTGAATGTTCTTTACACCGATGAGCAGAGAAACGAACAACTCGAACAGGAGCTTGGAGCAAAAAAGGTACCTCTTTCACAACTCCTCAAAGAATCAGATTTCATATCCATCCATGTCCCTCTCACGAAGAACACCCATCATCTTATTGACGAAGAACAACTTCGCATGATGAAAAAAACAGCGGTTCTGATCAATACCGCACGGGGACCCATCATCAATGAAAAAGCCTTAGTTAAAGCATTAACAGAACAGTGGATTTTCGGGGCGGGTTTGGATGTATATGAAAACGAACCAGAACTATCCGAAGAAATAAGGCATTTAAAGAACGTCGTACTGCAACCTCATATCGGGTCAGGCACTATTGAGACACGGACAAAAATGGCACTTATGGCTGCAGAAAACATGATGATAGGGTTAAAAGGGGGAATTCCGCCAAACTGCGTCAATACAGAAGTGTTTCAAAAAAAACCTACAACGTAAAAACCCAAACTTCCGGTTCTTTTGGTAACTCGTCTTTTTCTATGTCAATTTCGTTACCAACCTTAAGGATCTTATATTTGTTTTTCTCCAAAAAAGAGTCAACACCAGCAACTGGGATAGACAAGCCTTCTATGCGAAAATGCATCGGAATCGTTATCTTTGGTTTCAACGCTTGTACCACCCGCCATGCCTGCTCCGCATCGATCGTGTAGTTTCCACCAACAGGGATAAACAAAATATCGATTTTACCGATTTGTTGAATCGTTTTTTCATCAAGTTCATGACCCAGGTCACCGAGATGGCAGAACGTGACATCGTCACAGATGAATTTATACAGAACCATGGTTCCGCGACGTTCCCCCTGAGAGGTATCATGGAACGCAGGGATACCCATGATCTGAATGTTGCCTATGGTGCGTTTCCGCTCATCGGTAACCACCTTGGAAGAATCTTTTTCAACGGATTTCACACTATTATGATCATAATGATTATGTGATACTAAAATAATATCAGCTGTCACCGTAGGAGCAGGTATCCCAATCGATCTTCCATCATGAGGATCGGTCACGATCGTAACATCGTTGGTAATCTCGAAGCAGGAATGGCCATGCCACCGGATCTGAAGCATAATGATCTCCTCCCTCAAATAAGGAATTGGCCGAATAGCTCACGAAGTATAAATACATTATGAAAATTTATGGACGAAGTCGTCCAACTCGTATATAATCAATAGTCGACTCATCGATACAAGCGAAGATAAATTCTTTATTCACTGAATGGGCAAGGCGGACAGCACGACTGATCTCTGCCCAGATACTCGTAAAACCCTTGTTGATGACATGAATCAGATACTCTGCATGG
This sequence comes from Thermoplasmatota archaeon, assembly GCA_035562195.1. GTDB lineage: Archaea > Thermoplasmatota > E2 > DHVEG-1 > DHVEG-1 > SM1-50. Next base: position 24,695 of record DATMWV010000291.1, on the reverse strand, counting down.
GTCACCTCAGGTTGTTTTGAATATGCACGGAAATGGGCGCCAAATTTAAAACCGGTTTTCACTAGAAGTCCTTTCTGTTTTAGGTCCTTGAACACCATGAGTCGTTGAACGATGTCTGGCTGAAATTTCTGCATCAGATGGATGCATTTCTCCTCAGAAAGGGTTTTTCCATCGGTGGTTTGAATCTCCAGGACGTTTCTCTCAAGAAGGTACAATCCTTCGACAAATGAAAGTTGCAGTATTTCTCCAAATGGTTTACCAAAAAACTCTTTTTGAAGCAGTTGACCCGAGAGTTTTTTATCAAAGACAATCAGACGATTTTGCAACATCACAGCAGTACCCTTTGGGTACTTTTGTTCCAAAATATCTCCTGTAAGATTCACAGTTGATAGATCATAATAGGTGAGATCGCCTTCTTCATCAACCAGTGCGAACCATAATGCATTGTTCCTCTTGGTATAGTGTTGGATCAGCTGTTGTGTCATGTCGATGTCAAGGATGTCCCGTTCAGAATATGCAGCGATGACACAGGATGAAGTCTTCTCATTTTTCTGTGTAATCTTACGAAAGGAAATATGTGTCGTATCATCAACCTGGGTGATTGCATGCCCTCGATTTCGTAGATCCTTATACACCAGGTATTTTGTTTCAAAGTCTGGTATATTTCGAACTGCCAGTTTCAGAAGTGATGAAAACTGTATTTGTTTTTTATTTTGGTGTAAGATCATTTTTCCTTCATCGAGTAAAAAAACACCCTCAAGGAGATTCAGCCGTAAAATATTTGATGGAAGAATGGTTCCAATATGACTCTTGTTATAGAGCCTTCCGATGTCACTTGCTTTTTTTACAAGGATATGGTCGTCTATGAGCTCTCCGGAGATATCCATAAAACTAGGTATATGAGATTGTCTTATTTTTGTTTTTTGTAATAATCTTCGATACTTCGTGGGACAGAATCCTTCGGGAACAATTGCTCTTTTTGTTTCTTAGGGCTTAAAAGCCCAGCGATCAAGATACCAAATCCGATCCCTGCGATTCCACCTATTAATGCAAAGAGGATGAAGAATCCGATGTACCGTGTCGGTCCAAAATTCCAGGAGACGACAGGGTTTTTATCTGGGACTCCTACGTAGCGGGACGATTGGACTCCATAGGGGGTGGTGTATCGTAACGCTCCAGCGATTAAATCAGCGTATTTATAATACACTATTGCGGTATCAAGTGATGATTCGTTCGCAAGACTCCGTCCATATTCGTAATAACTCACAGCCAGTACTGGTTCAATACCAATGGTTCTGCTCTCTGTGATACTGGCGCTTGCCTGTGTTCGTGCTCGTTCTATCTTATCATTGGTGACTCCATCAACAAGTTCTAAGGCAAGATTTGCTTTTACCAGGGATTCGAACGAACCGAACAACGCGGCAGCAGAATATCCTTGTTCTTGTTCGCTGCGAGCGGTCTGAAGAAGATCTTTTGCGTCGTTGAGAAAGTCTGATGTTTTCCCCATTTCATTGATAATAATTTCAGAGTACACAATCGCTTGTTGAGCATCATCAAGATATTCTTCTGCAAGGCTGGTGATCATTGTTTCGTTAATGTCTCCTGAGTCATGAAACGGGGTTGAAATGTTTAACCACCATCGGACGCTTTCAATCCGTTGCTGGGCATAGGCGATGTTGTATAACGCTGTAAAATAATCCGCATTCAAAAAACTCGTGTTGGCTTCAGAAATGTACGAGGCTGCCTCATTGACTCGTTGTTGGGCTGCACCAACACATTGTAACGTCACCATCCCCTGGATAGGAGCATCCTTCGTTAACACCGTGTTGTTCTGATAGTTCTGAACAGTTTGAATAATAAGAGATTGAACGAACTCTGCTTGGTTATCCAAGGTGAAATATTGACATATGTATGAGACAAAATGAGAGTCGATGAGGCATTGAAACGACTTACTCGTGCTCGTATAATACACTTCTTCGTCATACCAATGGATTGATTCATCTAGACGATCAGAGGCAGTGTTCAGAAAATCAGTTACTTGATTTCTATAATAATTAGGATATCTGTTGGGTATTGTGGAGGTATTGAACAGATCGCTTGCGTTTTGAAAAGATTCCTGTGCTTCATCCAAAAGGCTTGTTGCCAAAGGTTTCATCGCGGTGATATAATCCTCTGTTGTGATTTTATCAGGGGATTCTTTTACTGGAAACGTCCAGCCGGTGAAATAGAGGAGTGCGTCGTTAATATCTTCAACTTCAAAGACGTCTATCCCGTAATTTGTCTGGGCGTACTCGGTGACGTTGCGAGTGACCGGATAGGTATTCTGCCAGATGATCCCATTGATATTTTGATATTCAGTAATCATTTCTGTGTAGGTCGTCTGTCCTTTCGGTATGAGAAATCGTGTTGCTCCCACGCTATGGGCTGCATCGATTTTATATGGAATCCCCCCGATAGGACCGATGCTTCCATCAGGGTTGATCATCCCGGTCATCACCGTGTTGTTGTCAAGTGTCCAATTTTCTAAGAGTGATATCACCGCAATAGTCATCATTGCCCCTGCAGAGGGGCCACCAATCATTGGAGACGTCGTTCGAACAACAAAGAAGTAATCACAGGTGAGCGGATCAAGGTGAGGTCGTGTATCTGTGCTTACTAAAGTACTTGCCACTTTCACGGCGAGGCGAGCAGATCCTTGCATATCGACATCGGTCAGAGGAAGTGTATCAACAAACACTCGTCCACTTCCATTCCCCTGGACGGTGACTGTGATTGTTGAAATAACACCGATATAACTTGTTCCTGCTTCAGAAACCGCTGGTGCATAGACCGTGACATTTCGATAGTCAAATGATATATTTCCTTCTGAAATGCCCCCTGCTGGAATCCCAAGAGATGTGGGTATAGAGGGAGAAGTTAGAAGAAATAATCCTATAAGGATGAGGATAATTTGATGCTTCACAGACATACCCCCAAATAAATTTGGGTTACATATTACATCGTATAGAAATAGATTACTGTGCTAACCTTGTCTCATCCTGTATGAAGACTTTGGAAGATCGTTTATAAATATGATGATTTCCGGGTCATGGTTTTCTCCCCGATATTCTTAAGTAGGTTTACAGGATACCATTTCTCGTTTAAACCATCCACTCAATAGGCTAGAAGAAACCTATTGGGGACTGGAGGGGACACGATATGGTACAACTACATGAAATGATTTTACGAGATGGGCATCAATCGTTACTTGCGACACGAATGCGAACAGAAGATATGTTACCGATAGCTGAAAAACTTGATGAGATCGGGTTTTTCTCACTTGAGGTCTGGGGTGGTGCCACCTACGATGTTTGCATCCGATATCTCAACCAGGACCCATGGGACCGATTAAACAAACTGAAAAAAGCAATGCCAAACACACCGCTACAAATGCTTGAGCGTGCAATGAACATTGTCGCATACTGGAATTTCCCTGATGATGTCGTAAAGAAATTCATTTACCTTGCGAAAAAAAACGGATGTGATTATTTCCGTATCTTTGATGCGCTTAACGATCTTCGCAACATGAAAGTCCCGATGCAGGCAGCCAAAGAAAACGGCGGTCACGTCCAGGCATGTCTGAGTTATACGATTTCACCAATTCATACCGTTGACTATTTCGTTGATAAATTCATTGAGCTGAAGAAGATGGGTGCTGATTCGGTCTGTATCAAGGATATGGCTGGGATGATCTCCCCGAAACGTGCCTATGATATCATCAAAGGAACCAAAGAAGCTGGTGTGAACCTACCAATGGATCTTCACTCGCATTACACGAGTGGGATGACGGGGATGGCGTACCAGCGAGCAGTCGAAGCCGGTGCCGATATCCTGGATACATCAATATCGCCGATCTCCGGAGGGACCGCTGCTCCTGCAACAGAAAGTGTCGTCGCCGCGTTCCAGGGCACAGAATGGGATACCAAGTATGATTTAGAATTGCTGATCGAATGTCGCACATATTTCCTTAAAGTCTGGGAGAAGTACCGACATCTCCATCGATTCGATGCCTTGAAGGTCGACCCGAGTGTCACCCTTCATCAAATCCCTGGTGGGATGCTCTCCAATCTCATTTTCCAGCTTGAGGAGCAGGGCGCGCGTGATAAATACCGTCAGATTCTTGATGAAACCGCACGGGTGCGAGAAGAACTTGGTTTTCCACCACTGGTGACACCAACCAGTCAAGTGGTCGGGGTGCAAGCAGTGATGAACGTTCTGCATGGGCGATACAAGGTCATCCCAAAAGAAACCAAGGATTACTGCCGCGGTATGTATGGAAAACCCCCCGCAGAGATTAAACCTGAGATTATGAAAAAAGTCCTTGGACCAAAATGGAAAGAGGAAGTCATTGAATGCCGGCCATCTGACTTATTAGAACCACTCTGGGATCAAAAGAAAAAGGAACTCAAGGAAATCGATGGTGGCTCGCTGATTAAGAAAGAAGAGGACATCATGACCTACATCCTCTACCCGCAGGTCGGTTTGAAGTTCTTAAAAGGTCAAGCGATCGCTGAGTTTACCTCAGATGCACTGCCGTTGCCTATCGATCATCAATTTACCAGAGCGATGGTAAAACAATCCTTCCCTGAAGTAAAACAACTCTGGCTTGAGACACAACCACCAGAAAAACGAGGAGGACCTGTGCAAATCCCCACCGAGTTCCAAGTCGAGGTGGACGGAGAACCCTATGAAGTGAAGGTCATCCCCTCAGGCGGGTATCTTGTCGCAGGGGCGGTTGGTGCAACTCCAGAAAAACCAAAGGATATCGAAGGTGGCATCAAATCAAACATGCAAGGAACCATCTTGAAAGTGAAAGTAAAGAAAGGCGACAAAGTCAAGAAAGGAGATGTCATTGCAACCATTGAAGCAATGAAGATGGAACAAGAGATAAAATGCGAAACCGAAGGGGAAGTAAAGGAAATCTTTTGTAAAGAAGGATCTCCGGTGAGTAGCGGAGATCTTCTCATGCAGATCCTGTAAAAATGGTGATGTCATATGCTGAATAAGGTCCTGATTGCAAACCGGGGGGAAATAGCGATTCGTATCATGAGAGCATGCAAAGAGTTCGGTATTGCTACGGTTGCGGTGTACTCAGATGCAGATCAACACGCGTTGTTCGTGAAATATGCTGATGAAAAATATAATATCGGCCCCGGTCCAGCAAGTCAAAGTTATCTGAATAAACAGAAAATCATCGATGCTGCGTTGAAATCCGGTGCGGAAGGGATTCATCCTGGGTATGGGTTCATGGCAGAGAACGCTGAGTTTGCCGAGATGTGCAAGAAAAACAACATCGAGTTCATTGGTCCACCAGTGTCTGCGATGAAGCTGATGGGATCAAAAATTGATTCGAAGAAATCGATGATTCAGGCAGGAGTCAGTGTTGTCCCTGGTGTCACCGAGGCGATTGCGGACCATGAGCGGGCGAAAGACATCGCCCATGAGGTCGGGTACCCGGTGATGTTAAAGGCTTCTGCGGGTGGTGGTGGTATCGGGATCGTGCAAGTCAATGACGAAGAGCAGATGGAAAAAGCTCTTGCAACCGTACGGCAGCTTGCGAAGAACTCGTTTGGAGATGATTCTGTTTTTATCGAGAAATTCATCGAAAATCCACGTCACATCGAGTACCAGGTGATTGGTGATAAAAAAGGTCATCTGATTCATTGTTTTGAGCGAGAATGCAGTGTGCAACGACGTCATCAGAAACTCATTGAGGAAACACCCTCCTGCGCCTTGACACCCGAGCTTCGCAAAGAGATTGGTACACAAGCAGTGCTTGCAGCAAAAACTGCTGGGTATTACAATGCAGGGACTTGTGAGTTCATGTTCAAAGACGGAAAATATTATTTCCTTGAGATGAACACACGATTGCAGGTTGAGCACCCGATCACTGAGGTAACCACAGGTGTTGATCTTGCACGAGAACAGCTGCGTGTCGCTTCTGGATTAGAACTCGAGTATGACCAGAAGGATATCCATCCGCGTGGTCATGCGATCGAATGTAGAATCAATGCAGAAGACCCATTGAATAATTTCATGCCAGCTCCAGCGAAGATCATTCGCTATGCTGAACCAAGTGGTCCTGGAATCCGAATCGATTCTGGTGTGTACCCTGGTTTTACCATCCCGCCGTTTTACGATTCTATGATAGCCAAGCTCATTGTCTGGGGTGAGGATCGACCACGGGCGATTGAGCGGATGAAACGAGCACTCTGGGAATTCCAGATCAGTGGTGTGCGTCATAACATCCCCTTCCATCAGGTGGTCATGAATAATCCGCAGTGGCGCTCAGGAACTTATGATACGAGTTTTATCCCTCGGTACAACATCCTTGATCAGGTCGTAAAATATGTCCAGGAGACCAAAGCGCAATCGACTGGTCCGAAGACCGCTGCAGCGATGGCCGCTGTCCAAGCAGTGATCATGGCTTCGAACAGTGGTTCACCGCACAAATAAGCGACCTTCATCTGTCTTATGAAAGAGGCATCCTTCGTAAAAAAAACTGAAGCGTTCTTGAAAAAACTTGATTTTGATGTTGTGAAAAAATCGTTTGTTTTTGATGATCTGGATTCTACAAATTCGACCGCGAAAAATCTTGCAAAGGCTGGAGGGGCGGAAGGAGCGGTTGTCATCGCCAGAACACAGAGTCATGGGCGAGGACGTTTTAAGCGCAGCTGGGAATCACCAGAAGGTGGATTGTACCTCTCTTTGATCCTTCGACCTAGTGTCCCACGTCAGAATACGTCGCTTCTTTCTTTTGTTGCAGCGCTTGCTGTGACGAAATCCATCAACACCTATGGGGTTCACGCGACCATCAAATGGCCAAACGATGTTCGTGTCAACGGACGGAAAATCGCTGGGATCCTGCTTGAGTCTGAAGGAGAGGGATCGACGATCACCTACGTTGTCGTCGGTATTGGGATAAACCTTGCTGTCGACCTGAAGGAATTATCTGCTGAGATTCAAGACAAATCCACCTCACTCCTCAATGAATTACACCATCCAGTTGATTATCACGAATTCTTAAAAACCTTTTTGATGACATTCGAACACTATTATACGATCTTCCAAGAACAACGATATAGGGAGATCATCGACGAATGGAAAGCAAATTCGGATACCTTAGGAAAAAACGTTAGAGTAAAAACAATGACCGGGATCCTGCAGGGGACCGCTGTTGATGTCGACCAATCCGGATTTCTTCTTCTCTGGACCGCAAGTGGAGAAACAAAGAAGATCCTGAGTGGTGATTGTCTGTATTTCGACGAGTTAGACCATACTTGACATGAAACTGGGAGGCGTCCCAATAGTGATGTACACGACTTTTTTAGTGCTGGTGTTTTTCGCGTGATGGATCAGCATTGATTTATGCCACAGGATGTCCCCAACCGAAAGTTTATAGGTTTTTTCACCAACCGTGTATTCCATTTCACCTTCGAGGACCAGGTGCATTTCTTCTCCGTCGTGTTGGAATCGTTTTGATTCTGTATGAGGGTCAATCTCAGCGATGATCGCCTCCATCTTATGGGATTTGAGCATTAGACGATAGAGTCTCCCAGGTTTCTTCGTAATACTTTTTTCTTCATCGTTTTTGATAAAAACAACGTCCTCATCCATAGAAATCAGCTGTAGTAGAACATAGGAACTAATAAAGATTTCCTCGTGCTGATAACAAGGTACTGTGTAAAACCGCAGTGGTAAAATTACTGAGATAAAACAACTGTGGTGTTATAATGACTCAATGTGTAGAAGAGTTCATGTTGTGATGATAAGGATAAAGGAAACTCCTTGGATTTTCCTAAAAGCGTTGGTACTATCAATACTACTTCATCACCGTTTCGTAATGGTGGGATTGTTGAAAACTCCTTTTATCTTTTAAATAGTATCGGTATTCAAATTTTAGCACAAATCCCTGTCAGGAAAGGTACTGCTATACCTATGAGGTATGGCATAAAGGGTTCTTTCAGTTCAATTGTTATTCAAAAATCTTCGATGCATTCGTTAAAGGATTATTTCTATTGAACCAAGGACAGTTAAAACAACCATCTCCTATCCTGCCAGCAACACAATCTTTATTGATATGCCAGACAAACCAGCATTCTTTCCCCATCTGAAGTTTATATACAAGACATTTATCTCTTGTTTTGATCGGACATTCCATAAACTCCCAGCATGTCTCTGGAATATTTGTAACAGGTTGTGTCATCCCAACATAGGGATAAATGGTGTATTGTGTTATAATCGTTTCGTAATGCAAATCAGAGAGACCGCAGATCATGAATCAGTCCTTTTTGATTTTGTGACCATCGATGATCAAACATTTTCGTCCCATATGAAAAAAGTAGAGGTATCGATACCGTATTTCTCGTTTATTCAGATGATGCTACAAAAACTCCTGCTTGACAAACAAATAATTATATCGTAATCTTCGTTTCAGATTCACATGAATTCACAGAAGGACATTTTGGACGATGTATATCAGCGTGCGTTTCAGTATGAGGCACGATTGGGGAGTTGCCCGCAATGTGTGCTTGCCGCGTTGAAAGAGACCCTTGATGTCGGTGATAACAGCATTTTCAAAGCATCTCAGGGACTTGCCGGGGGTACTGCGTTATCATCAGAAGGGACCTGCGGAGCGCTCGCTGGTGGGATGATCGCGATAGGTTCTCTTGTCGGTCGGACGTATCAGGAGTTCTCCGAGGGGAAGAAAAAACGACTGGTGTTCAAATATACCAGACAGCTGTATGACCGATTCGTCAGGGAATACGGATCGTCTCTCTGCTGTGGCGTACAGAAAAAGATCTTCGGACGAAGCTACATTCTGCTTGATAAACAGCAGTATGAGGCGTTTGAGAAAGCAGGTGCCCATGTCGATAAATGCACAAGTGTCGCTGGGAACGCTGCGAAATGGACCGCTGAAATCATCCTGAACGAGTTACAAGGAGAAAAACAGGAAGGATAAGTATTTAAATTATAAAGAGAATAAAAGGTAATAGAGAGGGACATCATGAAGAAAAAAAGTAATGCCGGGGGAAGTATCAAGGTCGTAAGTATCTCAGTTATTTTATTTCTCTCATTGTTTTCAGTGACAAGTGTTGCAACCTCAGGACAGGTTGCTGATTCGATCACCATGACGTATTCGTTTCCGACACCGGTGATATCAAAAGTCACACTTGGGGATGATGTATATGACCAGTTGCTCATCCAGGATGCACCTTGTTCAGGGAACCCTGGGGAGCCTTTGTTACCGACAAAAGGAGCATACCTTCTCCTGCCACCCAATACGAAGGTCGATTCGATTACGATTACTGGTGAAAAAACATTTGTCGGCTCAGGATTTACCATCGTCCCCTGCGGGGCTCCAATCCCGCTCACGCCTGATGCAGCCAGTATTGTTCCTCAACCAGACAAGGTCCTGTATCAATCACATGAGGAATTCCCAGGTGATCTTTTCTCAGAGGTTGGTGTGTATCAGTTCCGGGGATACTCCATTTTAGTGCTCTCGCTATCTCCAGCACAGTATATCCCAGCGACCGGGGATGTCTTTTATTATCCTACCATGACGACGACGGTAACCTTGACACAGGAACCTCATACAAATATCATGTATAGAAATTTACCAAACGATCGTACCCAGCTTCTTTCTAAAATAGAAAACCCCACCATGGAAGTGTCCTACCAGAAACCGGTAAAAAACGCGATGCTGTTGGATCAATACGATCTTCTCATCCTGACGACTGATGCGTTCAAAAATGGTTTTCTCCCTCTTGCCCAACAACATAATGCGACCGGTACCCGAACAATCATCCGGACCTTATCTGATATCGGAGGAGACACACCAGAGGACATCCGAGCGTACCTCCAGACTGTCTACACCACCCTTGGAATCAGTTATGTCCTGCTTGGAGGTGATACAGACAGCCTTCCTGCCAAGATGCTCTATGTCGAAGGGATGGATGAGAACGTTACCCCCTATGATACTCTGATGCCAGCGGACCTCTATTACGCCTGTCTTGACGGTCCGTATAATTCCGATGGTGATGAGTACTGGGGTGAACCTACCGATGGAGAAAATGGGACGGATGTTGACCTTATCGCAGATGTGTATGTCGGTCGAGCTTGTGTGGATAATTTAGAAGAGGTGGATCATTTCGTCCAGAAAACCGTTGAATATCTCTCACTCTTACCAGGTGATACGTATCTTGGTGAAGCGACCTTTGCTGGTGAATATCTTGGTGATTACGGCATCGCTTCGTATGCAGGAACCACGTTGAACCAGCTGATCAATGGATCCAGTGAAAACGGTTTTACAACCGTTGGTATCCCAGCAAGCCTCTATAACATCGATAGACTCTATGATGAGTTATACCCTGGTTTTGACCCGGAGAACCCCTGGGGAACCGGCTGGCCTAAAGAGGAAATCATCAACCGAATCAATAACGGTGTCCATCTGATCAACCATGACGGGCATGCGTATTATGAATATAACATGAAGATGTCCAACGGGGATGTCAGTGCTCTGACCAATGATCATAATTTTTGTTTTGTCTATTCCCAAGGCTGTATGTCTGGTGGTTTTGATAACCCGGAAGGCGGGGATTGCATCGCTGAGTATTTCACGGTGAAAAACACTCAAGGTGCGTTTGCAGGGATTTGGAACGCCCGGTACGGGTTCTTCTGGTCGTATAGCACCGATGGTGACTCTCAACGCTATCACCGACAGTTCTGGGACGCGGTGTTCGGGGAGAACATCAGGGAGATCGGACGGGCGAACCATGACTCCAAAGAAGACAACCTGTTCATGATCCAACGATCCTGCATGCGATGGGTCTATTATGAGACAAACCTGTTCGGGGACCCAGCGGTCGCGTTCCTAAACGCATCAGGGCAGAAGCCACAGCTTCGTATCAGCGATGTCGTTGGTGGGAAAGGAATTGTCAAAGCATCTATCGCAAACGACGGAGAAGTACCCGTCAGCAACATCCCATGGAGCCTCTCTATTCAGGGTGGGCTCTTTGGGCGGATCAATATCTCCTCAGTCGATTCATTTGCATCTCTTGGTGTTGGAGACACGTTGACCATCCAACCAGATAAAACAATTTTTGGACTGGGTAAAATCTCAATTCAGGTGCATGTCAAATACGCAGAGGATTGGAGCGGCACAGGATTTGCTTTTGGTCCGTTTGTTGTACGAATCACTTCAATATAACAACACAAGCATCAGAGGAAAAACACAGAAATAAATCCTTATTTTATTTTTTCTTTATCCTCCGAGAGATACGAAATGAATAAACCATAAAAGTACCATTATTGTTCACCAGTCTATCATGGTTAAGAACCTCATAGGGAAATTAAAACTCGTTCTCCCATTCATTGGTCTTGGTATCCTAGCCTACATCATCTATTCGCTAGACCTGCAGAAAATCACCTCCGCATTTCTCTCCATAGATCCGATCTACATCGTCTACGCGTTACTTCATACCATTCCATTGCTGGTGATCAGAAACGTGGAATATCAGATTATCTTAAAGGAACAAAAAATCACTGTAAGATATCTGGATTCGATGAAGATCTATCTCATCGGGATCTTCTACGGGAGTTTCACTCCAGGGTATTCTGGTCAGCTGATGCGTATCCCCTATCTCAAAGAAAAAACCGGGGAACCCTTCGGGAAACTCTTCATCAACACCATCATTGATACCTTTGTCCATTCGTTCTCGATTTATGGGATGATCATCATCGGTGCGTTCCTGGTGGTCGGAACCATCCCTGAGTTGTTTCCTGTAACGATGGTCTGGATGATCGGGTTCTGTCTAGCAGTACTATATTTTTCAGGAAAGGAGCGGGGAGAGAACTTCTTCAGAGTCATCATCACGCATCTTATCCCAAAAAAGGTCAAACCTCATCTGAATGCATTTGTTGATACATTCTACAGTGATTTCCCGCGTTTCAAGGTCATGATCATCCCGTATCTCATTGGGATCATCACTTGGGTCATCGTGTTTTCACAGGAATATCTGATACTGCTAGGATTAGGCCTTGAAATCCCGTATCTTACGTTTCTTGCTCTCTACCCGATCGCAAATGTAGCAGGCTTCATCCCTATTACCTTCGGGGGTCTTGGGACACGGGAGTTTACCGCTATTCTTATTTTCACGACACTTTTTACAGTCACTGCAGAACAGATCCTGGTACTGTCGCTCGTCGGTTTTTTAATCACGGATATTTTCTTGGCATTCCTTGGGTTTTTACTTTCGCTGAAAGAATCACGTTCCAAAACAAGTTTCCAAGAAACAGCGAAGTAATTAAAGAATGCATTTCAGCGAAACCCTTTTTTTCCTAACGAATAGAACTCATTTAAAAAAAGGGTCAGATATCCCTGAGACTGACACGCTTGGCAGCCCCGATCCCTGGGATGCTAAAATGTTTTGCTACCCGGTCAATAATCTCAGTGGATACAATGGTTAAGATTAAATAAATCACTGCAATCATTGCAAACATCTCAAGGTAGCGGAAGGTTTCCCCTGCGATGAATTTCCCTTCTGCGGTCAACTCTGTGACTCCGATGATATAGGCTATCGATGAATATTGCAATAGATAGATGAATTCGTTTGACCAAGCAGGAATTGAGATACGTAAGGCTTGGGGGAGGATAACATGTCGAATCGATCCAAGCCTATTCATCCCAAGAGATCGTGCTGCGCTCATCTGACCAGACTCCACAGATTGTATCGAACCCCTCAGATATTCAGCTTGGTATGCCCCACTGTTGAGAGCCAGCCCAAGTAACGCTGCTTGAATCGGTGAAAAGATAATTCCGATCTGAGGGAGACCAAAATAAATGATGAAGAGTTGAACAAGCAGCGGGGTGCCACGGATCAGTTCGATATATCCGACGCAGAAACCGTTTACGATTTTATTCCCATAGACCCGACCTAATCCAAGGGCAAGCCCTAAGAAAAAACCAGCGGTAATTGAGATAAAGGTAAGGAGGAGTGTATACCCTAAACCACTAAAAAGATCTGGCAATGAATTTATAAAGAACTGGACAAAATCCGTTGCCATTTACCCTCCAGTCTCTTCTTCGCCATATAACGCACCAATCCTTCCAAGGAATTCTCGAGTCCGCGCCATTTTTGCGTTCGTAAACATCTCTTTTGGTGCACCCTGTTCAACGATAACGCCGCCTTCCATGAAGATAATTTCATTTGCGACGTTTCTTGCAAACCCCATTTCATGAGTCACGACCAGCATCGCAACCTTGCCACAGAGTGATTTCATCACATCAAGGACATCACCAATAAGTTCAGGGTCTAGCGCCGATGTCGGCTCATCAAATAAAATGACATCAGGGTCCATTGCTAACGCCCGCGCGATACCGACTCGTTGTTTCTGCCCGCCAGAAAGTTGTGCTGGGTATTGGTTTGCTTGGGCTGCTAAACCAACACGGGTGAGTTCTTGCATTGCTCGTTTTTTTGCTGCGTCTTTTTCTATTTTTTTTACTTTTTCCAATCCGATGCTTACATTTCGTAATGCAGTAAGATGATTAAACAAATTGAAATCCTGGAATACAAATCCTATTTTTTCTCGCATTTTATTGATGTTTGTCTTCGGATTAGTGATTTCCTCCCCATCAAGCCACACCTGTCCTTTATCAGGAGGACTAAGTTGGTTGATGCAGCGCAGCAGCGTGCTTTTTCCCGTTCCACTTGGCCCGATGATAACTTTTGTTTCCTCTTGTTCCATAGTAAATGAAACACCTTTCAGGATCTCGACAGTCCCATATGATTTGTAAATATTTTTTACCTCTAACATTGCCATAGATGGTTCCTCCTTATTTTCATCGGTGTGCCTCTGTTTGATATCCTGCCATCTGATATTTTTTTTCAACAAACCGCATAGTTCTATTTGCGGTAAATACGAGTGCAAAGTAAATAAGTGCGATAAGTAAAAACACAAGAAGGATCAAGTCAGGGTCTCTTACTTGGATATAACGTCCTTGGCGCATTAATTCAATTACACCAATTCCAAACGCAAGCGAGGTGTCCTTTAAAAGAATCGTGAATTCGTTGGACCATCCGGGAATCGATAATCGAAGCATCTGAGGCATGATGACGTGTCGAATCGCTTTAAGTTTGTTCATTCCAAGGGAGAATGCAGCATGGATTTGTCCTTCGGGGATTGAATTGATTGCTCCGCGATAAATCTGTGCTTGATAGGCTGAACTTCGAAGTCCAAGACCGATGATTGCAGCAGTAAATGCATTCATATTGATTCCAATTTGGGGAAGCCCAAAATATATAAGAAAAAGTAGCACCAGAAGAGGTATCCCACGGATAACTTTCTCATAGATTAAAATAGAATATGCAATCGGTCGTTTTGCATAGGATCGGCCAGTTGCAAGGACAATTCCAAGGGTTGTTCCTAGTAAGATGCCAAATGCGGTGAGAAGCAGGGTGACGATAAGTCCATTAAAGAGTGAAGGGAGTGATTCTATCAACGTTTCAAGTGCCAATAGATCACCCTATATCCCCTTAGGTGGCAAAGTATTTCTCAACAAGGGTTTCCCAGTAGGTTGTCGCCATAACCGCAGTTAATCCAGCGTTTATTTTATTGGCGAGCTCGGTATTGCCTTTTTCCACTGCAAATCCATAGCTTTCGTTTGTTGTGATGTTTAGTGCAATTTCTACATTTCCTTTCTTGGCAAATGCTTTGGCAACTGGTGAATCAATAACAATAGCCCCGACTCTAGAGGGTCCAATGATCAAATCAGCAACAGCATCGGTATAGAGATCATAGCTTCTAAAATTATCACTGTTCAATTTGCCAGTTGCAACGAGTGTATCATTCACCCAGGCCCAACCTGTCGTAGTAGTCTGAGCACCAACCGTATAATTTTTCAGATCCTCAATGGTTGTGATGTTAACATTCGCACCTACTTTCACAAGCACCGCTTGGTTTGCATCATAATAGGGATTACTAAAATCAACTTGTTGTAATCGTTCATCATTAATTGTCATAGCAGCCGCTATAACATCGATCTTTCCTGATTGCAATGAGGGTATTAGGGAATCAAACCCTATATCTTGAACTTCAACGGTGTAACCTTGATCAGTCAATATCTTTTTGATTAAATCAATATCAAAACCGATAATGGTTTGATTAGCAGCTATATATTCAAAAGGTGCAAAATCCGCTGATGTTCCAACAATTATCTTATTTTTGTCTTCTTGCGTGCATCCTGATAATGCAACAGTGCCGATGACCATTACAAGTACCAAGACGATTGAGAATATTTTCTTTTTGTTTTCCATAATGTACCTCACCCTTGTGTTCAGGAAGATAATCAGTGGAGTATTATTTAAACATTATAGTAATTACAAAGAAGAAACAAACAAAAGATAACTCACTTTGCTTATATTTTGGTGAGATATTCAATAAGGCCGGGGGTGATGACTGGTTTATTTTCAATGATCGGATACCCGAAGGGTAGTATCGTTGAGTGAACCTGGTCATGGATGATTTCTATTTCTTTTGCGATTTCAATATCCTGAAGATTAAGACCAAGACAGATGGCTTTAATGACAAACACCGCGCCATCGATGGAAAGCTGCAGTGGCCCGAGGTGTCGTGTGTGGAACCCTGAGGAGGCGCTGATGAGAGTTCTTGTCCGACCTTGTTGTTTCTCATAACCGAGCAGTCCACCGACAATAAGGACATCAGAACTCGTACAATCTTTCGGAGTCAGAGGTTTTTTTGCCTGGGGGTCAAGGACGATGCATTTCTTATCCGAGTATAGGTCTTTTGCGTTTTCTTTTTTCACAGATCCAAGCGTTCGTAAGACTTTTGCGGTTTTGGTATCAGTAACTCTGCTGAATATAAGTTTTCCATCCCAGAGTTTTGCTGCGTGTCTGTATTCGAGCATGAGCCATTCTGAGAGTTTTGGTTCGCAGTGTTCTATGAGTAGTAATGGTTGTTTTTTCAAAGCCACAATGACATGTACGGGTGTTTATGGTAATAAGAGTTCCTGCGAAAAAGTATTTGAATCGAAGAAGTATCGAAGGTGTGATTGTATGGATAAGATTGGTAAGTATGAAGTCACAGCGTTTACAAAAGCACGTCAGGATATCACCATTGTTTCTCAGGAAGGAAAGCGAAAGTTAGCTATCCATGCGTTACTGGAGATCGATGTCACAAAGGCTCGTGAGATGATTGTTGCGTTGAAAGGAAAACAGGATATTTCCTTTACCGGTTGGATCGTAAAATGTGTCAGTCAAGCAGTCTTTGAACATAAACAGATGAACTCCTATCGAGTAGGTCGGAAGAAGATTGTTTCCTTTGAGGATGTCGATATCCCGATTCCGGTGGAACGGAATGTCGGTGGTGAGCAGCGGCCTCTTGCCTATATCGTTCGGAAAGCGAATGAAAAAACCGTTGCTGAGATTACCAAGGAGATTCGGACGGTGCAGCATCAGGTCATTGATCCATCCACAGAAGTGCTTGGGGAGGATCTCACTGGGTTTGAGCGTTGGGCGATTAATGCACCAGGCTGGTTGAAGAAATTCGGTGTTCGTTTAATGAGGCGCAGAGGGTTGTCAAAAAAGAAGCATTTCGGGACTGTTGGAGTCACTGCGATCGGGATGAAAGGGTGTTTTCCAGGTTGGGCGATTGGGATGGGTGGTCCGATTGCGACATTAATTATTGTCGGGGGCATTACAAAGAAACCAGGGGTGGTGGATGACTCAATCCAGATCAGGGAGTATCTTCATATGACTATCACAGTTGATCATAGTGTCGTTGATGGGAGTCCGTTGGTGCGTTTTGTCTCTCGGTTAACCGAGTTGTTAGAATCAGGGTATGGATTGTAGAAAAGAGATTTCTGTGAGGCATGGAGAAAAGGATTACGTCTTCTTTTTTAAGACATAGATGGTCCATGGTGCTATCCTTGTTTCATTGATCCATTGATATGGTTCTTTTCCTGTTGCCAATGGTTTGTACTTTTTGAGTATATGCAGGCTCGCCTTCGAATAGACGGTGGCGTAGTCTTCCTCAGACCAGAAGATATCATAGCAGGGGCGTTTATCTATGATATCTGTGGTAATGATGCGGACGATATCACCGCTTTTTGCCTTAGCGTTCTCTGGGAAATCCTTTGTTGTGAACGATGACCATTCATGGGTGTATATCTCTGGTGATGAGACAAGGTTTATGATCGTACCGTTTTGTGTTGTCAGTTTTGAAAGACCGTTGAACAGTCTGATTTTCTTTTCCATTGTTGGGATATTATCAAAGGTGAATGCTGATAGGATAAGGTCGAAGGATGAGGAGGAAAATCGGTTGAAGTCACCATCGTCGATTCGGTGGTATTCTCCTTCAGGGTCGAGTTGTCGCGCGATGGTGATCATCTCTTCTGAGATGTCGACCCCTATAGTGTTGTATCCGAGTGTTTGCAGGAATCGCGTGGACCGCCCGGTGCCACAGCCGAAATCGAGAGCGGTGTTCCCTTGGGCATGGTTGGTAATAATTGTTGGAAGGTCTCTGTAGGCTAAGTAATAGGTTTTGTCGAATTTGAGTTTCGAGTAAGCTTCTGCTCGTTTGGTATCCTCGTAGACATTGGAAAATTCTGTTTTGTTTTCTTTGTTCATGGGACAGTATGAAATATGGTTGCTCCTACATATGTATTGTTGTGGTTTTTTAAGGTAGAAACGCTGTGGAGGTTTATCCAATGAATATTCAGTATATTCTGATTTATCAGAAAAATTTAAATATTCTGAATTCTATAGCAGACGACAAGGGAACCAATATGCAAAAGAAAAGCAAAAAAGAAACCTGCACTCCTTCAAAGAACCAATCGCTTGGGTGTTGCAAAGTAGAATCCGTCGTCAGCGTCGACGAAAGAGGACAGATGGTGCTCCCAAAGGACCTCCGAGAAAAAGCAGGCATCAAAGCTGGTGATAAACTCGCCGTGATTGCTATGGAGAAGGGTGGAAAGGTCTGTTGCTTATCATTAATCAAAGTAGGCGATATCGAACCTATGGTAAAAAGCCTCCTAGGCCCGATCATGAAAGAAATACTCTGAAGAAATGAAATGGCGTGAATCAGTATGGAAGAGAAACAAATAAAAAAGAAAGTACGAGAAGGATACGCAAAAATAGCAAAACAAGAAACAACCTGCTGCGGATCAATCGAGGTCTGCTGTGGAAAGGCAAATACACCAGATGATATCAGCAGAACAATCGGGTACACCGATGAACAATTACATTCAGTCCCTGATGGAGCAAACCTTGGATTAGGCTGCGGAAATCCGACAGCGATTGCATCATTACAACCAGGTGAAATCGTCCTTGATCTTGGCTCCGGGGCAGGATTCGACTGTTTTTTGGCAGCAAACAAAGTCGGACCTACAGGGAAGGTCATCGGCGTCGACATGACACCAGAGATGCTCCGCAAAGCTAGACAAAACACAAAAAAAGCAGGGTACACCAACGTGGAGTTCCGCCGCGGTGAAATTGAAAAACTCCCTGTTGAAAATACCTCTGTCGATGTCGTCATCTCCAACTGCGTGATCAATCTTTCTCCTGATAAAAAGAAGGTGTTTGAAGAAACGTTTCGAGTGCTCAGATC
This sequence comes from Thermoplasmatota archaeon, assembly GCA_035562195.1. Lineage (GTDB taxonomy): Archaea > Thermoplasmatota > E2 > DHVEG-1 > DHVEG-1 > SM1-50. Next base: position 6,032 of record DATMWV010000291.1, on the reverse strand, counting down.
AGGAGGGCGTCTTGCCGTGTCTGATATCGTACTGTTGAAGGATCTCCCGGAAAAGATAAAAAATTCGGTGGAAGCATACGTCGGCTGTATCTCAGGGGCGATCATGAAAGACCGGTACCTGAAGCTGATTAAGGATGCAGGTTTCACTGACATCATTATAACCGATGAATCCTCATACCAGATCGATGTCGTCATTCATAAACCTCGGACGCAAGCGGTCCTGGAAGAGACAGGCGTCACAGAGGATGAATTCAGGAATCTTGGGGGATATTTTGTCAGCATCAAAGTGATGGCAAAAAAACCGTAACTATCTCAAATCAACCTGGTGTTCAAAAAAAACAGTTAAAAAAAAAAAAGAGAAGGAAGGATGGTAATCCTTTCGTTCTAAATCATATCCCCTATTTCAACGCCTTCGCTCTCATCAAGCAAGGTTGCATCAATCTCTGATGAAACGGTGTCATCATCGATGTTGCTACCCGTATCGGTTTGGTTATCATCGCTTGCAGATGGCTGACTGAAATATGCATAGGAGACGGTCACTGAGACTAGAAGGGCTAAGACGAAGAGGAGAGATATTAATTTCTTATTCATTCTCTATCACACCTGATCAGGTCATCCTAATTGGGTTTTCCATGACCATTTCCTTTCCCATGGCGTCCCATGTCTTCAAGCATCGCCTGTGTATGGATTTTTTTCTTGATGTTCTCTTCTTTAATCTCTGAGAAAATCATGTGTCGTTTTTCTTTGGTCATCTGATTGACCATCTTATGAAGCTGTAGTTTCACCAGATCTAAGCTGATATTGCCGTTGATATATTCGTTGATAAGGGACGTGTTTGTCTCTCCGATGATACCGTAGAGTCGGTAGAGCTGGTTGTGGTTGAACTGTCTAATCCAATGTCTCAGTCTCATACTGCAATTCTGAAGCTCGTCACTGGTCATATTTTTGAGTTGCTCCTTTATCATCGCGATAGTCTCATTATCGAGTAATGATCGCAGCGAATCTCGGAATTGTTTCGTGAGATTTCTTGAGTCATTTTTCAACTGGACAAAGACCAGCACCGAGTCGTTTGCGGTAGGGTCAACTGCTCGTACTGCATCCAGGACATCGCTGAGATTCTCAAGGATTTCTTCAAGTTCTGAGGTCGTCACATTAAGTCCTTTGAGAACCTGGACTGTCATGACTCCTTTGAGTATGTTTGTCAGAAGTGCTTTTTCCAATTGGAGCAGTCTGATACGAGCGCCAAGTGAGTTGTTCATGATTCCTACTTCACGTTCTGTCTCGTTATCAAAATGATGTTTCTTGGGGTAACCTGTTTGGTTGGCTTGATTATTTGATTCATCATCTACAGGGTTGCCTTGGTTGCCTTCATCTGCCTCAACTGCGAATGCCAACGAGACGATAGATCCCATCATCATCAGCACCAGTAAGAGATTGGTTATTTTTTTCATGTGATTTACACCTTTTATATGCCATTTCTGCATGGCTCGTAGGTATATATTGGATGAAACAGCTTATCTAATTTCACCGGAACAAAGCGGAACAACCCGAGACATTTACAGAAAACCCTATTGTTTTTTCAGTCGAATGAGATTTGACATCCCTATCTGTTCTTTCTCAATCAGACCTTTCCGTTCTAATCCGTGGATATTCCTGGAGACGGATGCTTTAGGGATCTGGAGTTCTTTTTGGATGTCGGTTTGTGTCATCGGGATGTTTCTTGCATGCAGAAGCTGTATGATTTGGTTCTGTCGGTGATTTAAGCCTTTCAACTCTCCAAGAGGTTCATTTCTATCCATTACAGGCGGTAGGTCCTTGGTTTTTTTCTCTTTGAGGTAAAAAAATAAGATAAGAAGGGTAACAAGGAGTATCGCGGGAAGCAAGATGACATAGACGATATTGTCCTGCAATATCGAGTCACCTTGTTTTTCTATTTGATACTGAATGAGGAGAGAGAACGATTCGTTTTCCCCAAATCCTCTGATGATGAGGCTGCCGAGGTTTTCCTCAATGCGGAGGGACCCAGATGATCGAATGTAGCTAATCGAGGATCCTTTTGGCAGGGTAAGGTCATAGACGAACTCTGAGAATGTCTCCTGTTTTGTGATATTTAAGAGCCAATAACTCTGTTGTTTCGATGTATATTGCTCGGTGTTCTGTATGGTGAGATTTGGATAATTGGTGAGTCCATCGATGGTGACAAAACCAGAGAGATCGACGGTGATGGTAAGGTCCGCATAATAGTCCACCGCTTGAAGAGATGGTGCTGACAATACTGCTAGAAAACTGAGCAAGGCTACAGGAAATAGTACACGACAATATCCTATTTTGTTTCCCATCACTGCTCCTATTCAGATGTTTCCTTGAATTGTTTCTTTTTCCCTGAAACGACATGGATTATTATTAAAGTTTCTTCTAAGGACCAATGGCAACCGTTGAAATAGAATTCATAGACAAAGCTTCCAATCTCTGCTTGCTAAAAGTAGAATCTGAACCTGAAATCAAATCAACTAAGGTAACGATAAAGGAAACTACCATCTCTCTTCTTTTCTTCTTATTATAAAACACCGATGGAAGATTACTGACAAGAAAGGATCTCTTGATTTTTTGCGTCTTGATACGACTGCAGGTTTTTTTGTACTCCTCTGCCGATCCAACAATACAGGCATAAGCGTTCCTTCGGTAGTCCGATTGCTTTAATCATATCGTCTAACAGTTGATATTGCAAGGAGGTGACACCAAGGTCTTTAGCGATCCAGTCTACCATCTTTTTATATTTCTCAGAGGATGAGTCGATATACTCCGAGACATCCTCGATATCTTTTCCCTCAAGAGCCCGAATAGCTCTCCGGGCGACCAACTCTTGGATGGATCGGGTAGATAAGTTGTAGACGCAGGGAAACATCAGTGGAGGACAGGCTGGTCGCACATGGACTTCTTTTGCACCAGCCTGCATAAGCTTAGTAACCGTATAATTCTTCAACTGGGTCCCCCGGACGATAGAATCCTCACAGAGCACGATCTTATTCCCCTGTGCAATCGCATCGTTTGCGATTAACTTCATCAACGCGATACGATCTCGTAATTCCTGGGTAAGTGGCGTGTAACTCCGACCATATCCTGGTGTGTATTTGATAAGCACCCGGCGGTAGGGAATCCCTGATTCGATGGCATACCCGACTGCATGGGCGACCCCCGAGTCTGGAACCCCTGAAACAAGATCTGCTTTCACAGAATCCCGTTTTGCTAAAAACATCCCACAGTTTTCCCGGACTTTTTCAACATTAATTCCTTCATAAGAAGATGCTGGAAAACCGGTGTATACCCAAAGGAACGCACAAATTTTACTCAGAGGGCGTCCCTTTTTCTTTTCTTCAATTCCATTTTTACTGATGAAGACGATTTCCCCGGGCGTCATATATTTTTTAACAGCAAATCCTAGGTTGGGAAACGCGCAGGTTTCACTGGCGACTGCAACTTCGCCTACTTTCTGCCCAATTGTGAGAGGTGTCACCCCATTACGGTCCCGAGCACAATAGATCCCTTTCTTCGTTAAAAGCAACAAAGAAATCGACCCGATGATTTTATCATACATCCGTCCGATCCCATACGAGATGCTTTTTCCTTCATTAATTAAATGAGCGACCAGCTCAGTTGTGTTGATTTCACCACGGTCGATTTCACTGAAGGTCACCCCTTTTTCAATTAGCTCGTTAGCCAGATTTTCTTTATTGGCAACTAGACCTACGCAGCAGATAGCAAATGCGCCGAATTTACTTTCAAACGTTAACGGCTGAGGATCTCTATCAGATATGACTCCTATCCCCAAATGACTTTTAATTTTATCAGATCCTTCATAGAACTTCGACTTGAACTGTGAATTTTTTATATCATGGATCTTTTTGACCGGCATTCCATTTTTTTCGATAAACGCAATACCACCATACTCGGTCCCCAAATGAGTATGGTAATCGGTTCCATAATACAAACTTGATATACAGTTGTTGTTGCTCACGACACCAAATAGCCCACTCATAGTCTCCCCCGTTTTGAGGATGAAGAACCGATGAATTATATTTAAGGATTGTTAATGAACCACCTTTGATTTGATTTATTTCTTAGGCAAAATCATCATATGATTTAGAAATCGATTTCAGGCTTTTCCCATTATTATAGAATGAATAAAATTCAACAAAGACTTTTTTTCAAAAAAAACCCACATCATGATTTTTATATCTACGGCATTTTATCATTTTGTAAAGATACCTCGACACATCTTAATAGAAGCAATGACAAACAGTATCATAGAATTAATAGGGAGGTATGTGTCCTTGGTGAAAATCCTGAATCACGCGAGATCTGTTTTTTCCCTAAGCAAAAACAGAAGCTGCACCTCCTGGGTATTTCTCATTGTTCTTTCAAATGTCTTCTTCCTGCAAAAACACAAGAAAAGAAGCTGTACCGATACCCTCAATGACCTTACGACAACGCAAGACCTGAACGGAACCTTTAACAAAAATATTCAAACCACTGGAGAGGGCGAGGAGTAATGAACCGGCAACAACTCACCTATTTGAGAGTCGTTGCCCTTATCATGGCTGGTCTGATTGCTTCACTTACCATCGGTAATCTTTTTACTATTGCAACGAAAGGTATTTCTGTAACACTTCCTACAGAAGAGGAAATTGAATGGTCGATAGACCCGTTGCAAAAGGAAATCCTGTTTCGCACCTCATTTTCTGTGAATAATCAAGGTGTTTATGATATCCGTGATATCGATATCTCTGCTCAGTTAGTAAAAAAGGACCACACACCACTCATCTCTTATGAAAAGCAAGATTTGGTGGTGCTGCGAGGAACCAATACCACCTTTGATTTGCTGATACCTATTGATCTTGACACCATCTCTTTTTTTGATTGGTTCAGTCTGATTTATAAAAACACGACTTTGCAGTTGCTCCTTGATATCGACGCACTGTACATGTTCGGGTTGGTTGAGTTCACCGCCAATGAAGCAATCGATATCCCCTGGTCTCAACCGCCTCTGAATCTCTCTGATAATAGAACGATCCAGACAGGAATACAAGGTCTTTGCACTCTCTTCAACATCACTCAGAATAAGTCAATAACGACCGTATCAGATATTTTTTCATTGTTTTCCATCCCAGAGTTTTATTATTCATCGGGAAACGGCTTCGTATTTAACCTGACCATCACAACATATTCGGAGACGCTAAAAAACATCACCTGCCAGATCATCACACCACTCTTGATCGTCAGTGGTGCCTTTGAATTCACTGTTTCGTTTCTCGTCGGTTTTGACGGAAACAATCCTGTGTTTCGCATCCAGGAGGTCGGGATAGAATATGTCGCATAAGAACCATTACGTCACACCAAAAGCCTGGCTTGCTTTCTGTTTGTACTTCCTCATTCCAGTCTGTTCTCTTCTTCTAGTCCTCCAGGAATATCCAGAGCTTCCCTCAGACCGGGTGTATATGCGTATCTACTGGGTTATTCCATCAGCACTCGTCATTGTTCTTCTTGCCCAGCTTGGTTCCTATTATAAAAAAGGTGAGATGAAACGATTTCTTCTCAATATTGGTTTTACCATTATGACGATGATCTGGGTGTTTGGTTTGCTTGGTGGTGGCCTGGTGATGACGACATTTTGGAATGAGTATGAATTCTCACTTCATATGGATAAATACGTCATGCTTATCGTAAGTGTCGCTGCACTCAATATTCTGTATTATACATTCGAATGGAGAGTGTACCGAAAAGAAAATTCATCGTTTCTTCCCCATGAGAAAAAAAAGACAGGTACAGCTGCTGATTAAGCCAACCGATAAACTACTTTTCATCCTATTTTAAATATTAAGCGACGAAAAGACGATTGGTCATAAGAGTAATAGTACGTATTCGGCGGCGATTTGACAACAAAGTTAGATACAAACCTATTGGTAGATATACAAAAATATATATTTTATAGTTTCTTGGCAAACTCCTCAAGTTTGGATTCCCAGTCTCCAATG
>DATMWV010000290.1:0-2762 GCA_035562195.1 Thermoplasmatota archaeon | reverse complement strand
CAGCTTAGTCCCTACTTTAGCAAGAGCCACAGGATCAGCAGGGTGATTGGAGACGCCATCAAACCGTTCCACCTTTACAACAATTGCTTTAATCTTCTTATCACGCAGGACTGTTCCTAGGCCACCACGACCCGCTTGTTTTATACGAGGGACTTTCCGACGGATATCATAAAACGAAAAATTCAGACATCCCCAGTAACTCTTCTCAGCGGCACGTCCTGAGGAGACTACTGAGATTTTCTGTCTCGACTTATCGGTGTCTTCGGTCGCATACATTCTGGTGAGCTGCTCGGAGAGCAAATGGGTATCGGTTTCCTCCAATGGGGCGGTTTCAATCGACACGGTTCCTTTTTCGCCGTTGATAACGACTACCACGTCTTGGTCTGCTTTCCCTTGGATTTCAAGAGCATCAAATCCAGCGAATTTAAGGTACGGGCCGAAGAATCCACCAACGTTACAATCACAGAGAATATTGGTTGATGGGGAGACACTTAAACAGAGTGATTTCCCTGATCCTGCGTACTGGGTCGTACCGCAGAGCGGACCCGTCGTGATGAGTAATTCATTCTCAGGGCTGTCCCATCGGGTCGTCGGTTTACAAGAATCCCATATGAGTTTTAAACCAAATCCACGTCCACCTGTGAACAGCTTTTTCATCTCATCAGTCACTGGTTTTTCAGCAATCTCACTGCTGCTGAGATTCACATAGAGTGTCCGGTTCGCATACCCTTTAGTAACCTGTCCTTTCTTGTATGAATATTTCGTAAGAATCTTATGAGCAGAAAAAATCTTCTTTAAATCCCAGGTATGTTCCGTGTTCCCTGTTGTATATTCCTCGATAGCTATCTGACCTTCGACCATGTTATGCACCTAGTTTATGATACACGACTTGTTTAATATCAGCTATTGTTGCCTCAACGAGCTCTATTGCTTTTTCAGGACATGCGCGGACACATGACCCGCAGGAGATACATTTGAACGGCTCGATCCGGACGTCTGCTTTCCGCATTGCACCAATAGGACAAAACCCGACGCAGGCTTGACAACCAATACAGACCTCTTTCTCTAACCAGACCACCCCATTTTTCCGTCTTGTCAAGGCACCGACTGGGCACATATCAAGACACAGACCACGCTGGTCGCACACATGCATTAAGTATCCTTTCTCTGTTTTTATGATGCGGATCGCTGATTTCTCACCACCGTCCTTGGTTTTAAAATGTATTTGGGAGCATGCTTTTTCGCATTCAAGGCATCCGTTGCATTTCTCTGCATAAAACTTTAGGATTTTAACGGTTGTTGGATGTTCCATATGCTTGTTCCCCTATAGCCAAACAATAAGAATAGTATTAATAATAACAAAGACCCAGCAAAATGCTGAAACACCGATGGTGACAGGATAATACAGACGGTCTTGAATCGTGATATGAGTTTTCTTCAAAGCAAATACCACTGGGACGGTCACGACTCCAAGAAGTGCTGCAAGCAATCCACTAGCTACGATCTGCGGGATGAAGACAATGAGGTTTTCTATGTAAAATCCTGCAGAGGAAAACACAGGTGTCAGGATCTGGGTGACGATATACCCACCGACGTAGACAAGGTACGCTGAGGTGATTCCAAGGCTTGTTTGAATAGTAAGTGTCTGAGTCTTTTTTTGGTCAAGAGAAAACCCGGTCCAGATCAAATCGAAAAGCAATCCTTCTGCCATGATCGCGATCGCAGAACAGATAAAACATCCACCGAATGGGTTGAATAAACGCAGTCCCCCTGCGACAAGACCGATGCCTGTTTGCATCCCTGGTTGTCTGAAAGTGGTTCGACTGAGGGTCATCAGACCAATGGCAAAGACACCGGTCATGATCGCCCCAGCTGGGAGGTTGACATCACGGAGCAATGATCCAATGATGCATTCAGCAAAACCCCAGAGGGATCCGAACACGATGATTCCAACAATAAATTTCCTGTCTATCATTGCTTATTTCACCTCAATTGTAACGATTTCTTTAACTCGGAATGCTTTTGGTAAATCAGAAAAAATCGATTCATGGTCTTTTGTAAGCAACCCATTTTTCATATTCTCCCAAGTCACGGTCTTCTCATATCCATCTGATCCTTGAAGAGTATAGGTGTGTTGTTCGGGGTTTGACACTCCGGTTTTCAGCATCAAGTCATCAAGTGCTATTCCGGTATATTGCGAGTCATTGAACGATCGTGGTTTTGTAAAAGAAAAAAGCTGATCGATGGTATATTGTTGCCCGTTTATCTTCAATGTATCGGTGGTTGTTTGTGACGCATAGACGTAGAGTGATGAGCTGCTCGCAATGAAAAGTAGTATCAGAGCGAGAATCGGGAGTAATCGGTCCTTCCCCATAGGTATCGTTGGGAGGGATGCAAAGGTGGATATTTAAAAATTATGTCGTGCTGCCTGTAATCCTTTACTCCGTATTTTCGTCGCGTATTTTCTCAATGTCTCCTCATCAGTAGGTCGCCATTGGATTCGCTCAAGCAATGCGTAGGATATCTCAGCATTGATGTTCTCAATGGTCCAAGGGGCAGATTTTCGATACGCGTCTAGGAAAAGTTGGCAGAGTCTGAATTTCTCATCAGTAAACATCGGTTCAGTACTGAGCAGAGATCCGCAGAGAGTCGCGAGATCTTCACTTGGTTTGCCGATACGTGATTCCTCAAAGTCGACACCCAAGATACGACCCTTGTTTTGGATAAAGTTACGCAGGGTCGCGTCACCACGGATTTGAAAA
>DATMWV010000289.1:0-4429 GCA_035562195.1 Thermoplasmatota archaeon | reverse complement strand
GCCTTTACACAGGATACGTCACAGTTGGCTGCTACCAGGAAATTTATGTAATCTATTCCGGATATCTGATGTGACTTTGCCACGAGAATATAATATGCTTTATAAATATATCGATCTTCCGGTTTTATCTTGCGTTTGCGTAACTCCTATATTGGTGACTGATTACCCAGACGCCAGAAAAATAATTCTCGTCTGTGATAACCTGAACACCCACACTATCGGTGCATTTTATGAGGCTCTCCCTCCAGAGGAAGCTTCAAACCTTGTAAAACGTCTGGAGATTCATAACATCCCCATACATGGGAGCTGGCTCAACATCGCTGAAATCGAATTGAGCGCTTTATCCCGACAATGTCTTGATCGAAGATTGGATAATCTGGATTTGCTTATACACGAAACAAAAAAGTGGGAAACTTCCAGAAACAACAACCAGAAACCGGTCGATTGGCAATTCACTTCTGAAAATGCAAGGATCAAATTAAAGCGGCTCTACCCACAATTTTAAGTGTCCATCTCTACTAAAGAGGCAGACCTTTTAAAAAAAGAGGTGTTGGGCTGTTCGGAAGAGGTGGTATTTTCAGAGTTTGTTCGACAACGTGTTTTTACCAGAAGACATGGTTGTGGCGAAACGTTCCGCATAGTTTTTCTGTACCAGCGTCAAGAAGGATTGTATGATAAAAGTTGCCATCAATGGGTATGGTACGATAGGTAAGCGGGTTGCCGATGCTGTCGCTGCTCAGAAAGATATGAAAGTGATCGGTGTCTCAAAGACCCGCCCAAATGCCGAAGCCTTTGTAGCTAAACAGCGGGGGTATCCACTCTATATTGCTGATCTTTCAAAGAGAGCAGCTTTTGAAAAAGTCGGCCTTTCAGTTGCAGGATCAGTAGAAGAGATGTGTAAACTCGCTGACATTATAGTCGACGCAACACCGGGAGATATCGGGGCAACGAACAAGCCGCTCTACGAGAAACTGGGTAAAAAGGCACTCTGGCAGGGTGGGGAAGAGCACGAAATTGCCAAGTTCTCGTTCAATTCGTCATGCAACTACAAGGATGCGATCGGCAGACAGTTTGTCAGGGTGGTCTCTTGTAACACAACGGGTTTGTGCAGAATTATTCACACTATCGATAAAGAATACGGTGTAGATCACGTTCACGCGATCATGGTACGTCGTGGTTCCGACCCCGGAGAGATCAAAAAAGGACCGATCGATGCGATTGTTCTGGATCCCGTGAGCGTTCCCAGCCACCATGGTCCGGATGTCCTGTCAGTGCTCCCCCATATTTCGATTACTACCATGGCTATGATTGTGCCCACGACAATGATGCACATGCATGCAATCCGTATTACTACAAGAAAAGAGGTAACGAGAGAACGAGTCATAGAACTGGTGAAAAATCATCCCAGAATGGGCTTGATAAAAAAGAGCGTAGGGATCAGGAGCACCGCCGAGCTTAAGGAGTTTGCTATGGATCTTGGACGATCACGATCCGACCTGTACGAGAACTGCATCTTTGAGGATTCGATCTATGCAAACAAAACTGACCTCTGCTTCTTCCAAGCGATCCATCAGGAAGCTGATGTAGTGGTTGAGAACATCGATGCAATCCGCGCGATGATGGGGGCGCAGAAAGATAGTGCAACGTCAATAAAAACCACTAATGATGCGCTGGGATTTACACCGATCCATAATCATCATTAATTTTTTGTAACTATTCAGATATCTCCTGACGAACAAACCGGCAGATCAAAAGACTAAGAGTTCTTCAATAAACATAGATTGCATTTATAGTCAAGAACCTTTGGTTTGATACAACTCGTAATAATTTAATAGGCAAAAATTGACCGAATTTGGGAAAGCAAAGGTTATATCAGTCAAAAAAATTAAAACAGTATCAAAAGTAGGGTCTTTGACTATAATCACGAAGAGATTCTGGACTAATGCAGAACTAAACCGGAAGCTGTAGTCGACATTATAGAATGGTAGGATCGGATAATCTCCCGGCTCCAGTACTTCACAAATTTTTAGCTCGAACTAAAGAAAACCGTAAGATCTAAATAGGCAGCAGGCGCCGCATATGTTCAATAGACGGCAAATGGCCCGCAGAATAAAGAATGAGATCCGAGCAGAAGATTGTTCCGAACTAGCAGTTGAAGCACTCAACCGGCACCTCACCATTTCCATCAATGGGAAACTAAATCAAAAGACGCTCATCCAGTCACTCGTCGGAATGTCAGCGAACAAACTTTCCGTGCATTCCATCAATAAAGCCGCAGAAAAAGTCCCGTGTGAAACGTCGGTCAGAAACCATTTGTCGAAGGTGGATTTAGATTCACTTCTGGCATTACAATCAAAGATCCTCACCTATTCAAACGATCAGATCCTCGTTCCCGGAAAATCGTATCATTTTGCCATAGATTTCACTAATGATTCTTATTGCTTGACTTCGCCAGAAAAGTGTGAAGAAGGTTACGTTCCCTAAAAAGGGATTATGCACAAAAACGTAACCTTCCCCATAGGCAATGTAGCGCTAATCGATAAAATTGATTTCGAAACCGGCTTTTTCAAGAAAGTCTTTGAACCCGTACTGGGTAAGGCCCGTACGTTCATACCATCAGTAAAACTGCTGATGAGGAATAAACTTGGGCCGTCGGTATCAATCAACCGGCTCCTTGATTTCACACCGAATGAATTTCAAAAGATCCTTGGATTCAAAGACAACATTTCTGAGGGAACTCTGTATCGAACCTTTGAACGGTGTGGTGAGAGGTACCAGATAATTCTGGAACTGTATCAGCAATGGATTCAGACACAAAAACTTGCAGATCCAACGCAGTTTGTTGACTTCAGTCCGAAGTACTTTGAGGGTACTAAATGCAAGTTAGGAAAACGCGGCTACTCTCGGGATCATCAGCCGGGAAAACTCCAGATAACCTTCGGGGTCAGTGTTGGACTCAACAACATACCGACTATGCTGACGATCCAGAAAGGAAACATCCGGCATAAGACCCACATGAAATCGATGATCAGGTTATGTTCCCGGATCCTTCCTTTCAACAGTCTTCTGGTTTTCGATTGCGGGGGAAATACGAAGGCAAACGAGAAGGACATCCGCGATTTGAATCTTCAATATCTCACTCTCAAAGCAAAGAAGAAAAGTCCGTATCTGAAGGCAATAACACATTTTCGGAACGGTATGCAAGTCCAGTTTGTATCCAACGAATAAGAGTATTGGTGCGTTAAAGTTTTGGACGGTGAGGTATTTCAGTATATTTTCTTCTCCAAAAGTCGTGAAAGTGAACAATTAGCTGCAAAACAGCGAAAATTCGAGAAAGAACTTGATGCGGGGTTAAAACTTTTAAAAAAGTCGAGAAGGGAAAAGATCTCGGTCAACATGTTTCTGCTGAAGGTTGGATCGTTTTCCGGGGAGCTCTTCAGAAAACGATTGTTGAGATTTTAAATCCTTATATTACCGGGATTGAGGGGTTCTTTATTCTTGAATCCAGTGTCAATGAAGCACCGGAAAAAATTCTTGAGACCTATAAAAAACGTGACAAAGCAGAGAAATTAATCCGTGACCTGAAAGAAGGTGCTGAAATGCGACCTGTCCGGCACTGGTCAGACAATGCTGTTGTTGGGTGTGTTTTGATTGTTTTCCTCACGAAAGTTCTGGTAAGTTTGACAGATTTTTTGTGTAAGAACCCTGCCGTGAAAAATTTAAAAGTCCTCAAAAAATATCTAATCAATTTGTCACTTACGATCGTTTATCCCGAGTTTTGGTTCAACATCAGGATCATTTCGAATTATTTGCCGGAATTACAGCCTTTTTTTGGCGATTTTATCAAAAAGTACGGCACATTAGAGGCTCCAAACCGCTGGTAAACCGGATTTGGCGAATGAAGTTTATGCTAAAATTGAGCGTCTGCTATCGAAAAGTGGCGATGTTAAGTTATTACGGAGAGATTGTTGACATAAACAAAGATTACGTCATCAAGAGCAAAATGAAGGATTCCGCAACGACATTTTACTCGTATGTTTCGCTCTCCATCACGGCAAAAGGCCAACGGTTGACCCTCACAGTTCTCAGGGTGAAAAAGGGAGTGTCAAAGGTCGGGTACATCCGGAAATTCCTGGCTTTCATCGAAGATGCAAAAGTGAATATCGAGGTACTCTGTCTTGATCGGGGTTTTTACTCAAACGATGTGTTCTCGTTTCTCCAGAAGGAGAACATCCCGCATATTGTTCCGGTGAGAAAACACGGCCAGGAACTCAAGAAGATTCTCCGTGGGAATCATTCACGTTATGCCCGGTACACGATGATGGGAGCCTCCAGACCTCTTGATCTTACTCTTGCAATTGATGTTCAGTACCTTCAGGGAAGGAATAAGAAATTCGGGAATGTCAATCTCGGGTACTTCGTGTATGGT
>DATMWV010000288.1:0-3874 GCA_035562195.1 Thermoplasmatota archaeon | reverse complement strand
TTTTTGTCTCATTGGTAAATTCTGTTGCGTTGAATCGGGTTCCGAACACCGTATTGATGCTGGTGAGATACTCAAATGGGATGAGATCATCTGCAGTCCCAACAAAGAAAGAGGTAACCGCGTAGACTCTCCCCCAGAGTTCCTCTAAAGGTCTCTCATGGTTTGTAAGAGAGGATAACGCAGTTGAGATAAGACATGCTTGGGTTGTTGCGATGTTCGCATCCACCTCTTTGACAATGTCACTGCCGCGCAGGAGGAACGTGATTCGTCCGTACCACATCATTGTTTTAAAGTATCGTTTGAGTTTCTCTGATTGGGTGTAATGGCCACGTGGGTGATATTGTGAGTAATCCTCTTTGTAATGAAAGATGGAGCTGTCCTGGAACCCTTCATGTGCTTGAATGAAAGAGAGCTCTTTGGTAATATTATCAGAGACATAGTCTGGAATCGAGAATGAAACAGCTCTAATGGTCTCCGAGTTGTTGTATCCCTCCGATGTTGTCTGTAGCAGAGATAATGCTACCCCAAAAAACCCGACGTTTCGCCTGGCTGCTTCCTTTAAATGAGGCTCTGTGAATGTTTCATAGTCTTCAATCGATTTATCAAACAATGCTTTGCTGAGGTCCAGGATGCTGTCGAAGAACTCTCGTTCTTCAATTCCTTTCAATGTCTGGTCGAACATGATATGGTAGAGGTGTAACAGCGTATCGGAGGTGACAAACACAGGGATCTCATGATCTTTTAGATAATCATATGGCTCAGTGATGTCATCCTCGATACCAAAGTCTTGGACAACAAATCCATTGTTTCTCAACAGTTCTTGCTGTTCAGCGGTGAAGACAAATACCTCATCAATACTGTTAAAATTGTGGATATCCGCCAGATCTAAAGGCAGGTCGTATTGTGGTGGTTGAGCCTCTATGGTTATTTCATCAGAAACATAGTAAGACGCCATCTTATATTTTGGGTTATCTGATAATAGTGTATCTCTAGCGGGGATTATGATGAGAGTACTCCCTGGGCCCGGCTGTTGAACACACCCGCTGAAACTTGTCATAATAAAAAGGCTTACAATACCTATCCCAATCAATTTATTCGTACTGTTCAATTCGCATCACCTCGACTACTCAATATCGGTAATTGTATTTATATGTGCGTAAATTGTCTGGGAAAAACCAAATGACGATAGCTTTTTAATCTGTCTTCTTCTATGTCGCAATGTAGATTCCTATGGTCCTTGATAATCTTGGAGATTCATTGAAGCGTACGATTAAGAAAATCGCAAACGCAGTCCATGTAGATGCATCGCTTGTCAAAGAAGTGGTTCGTGACATCCAACGAGCGTTATTGCAATCAGATGTAAATGTCAAGCTCGTTCTGGAGCTGTCTAAAAAAATTGAGCAGCGTGCCTTGGAGGAAAAACCACCAGCAGGGATGACAAACCGGGAGCACGTCATCCACATTGTGTATGATGAACTTGTTCATATTGTCGGAGCGTCCAGAGAACTTGCGATCCGAAAACAAGTCATCATGATGGTTGGGTTGTACGGGCAGGGGAAAACCACGAGTTGTGGCAAGCTTGCTACGTATTTCAAGAGAAAAGGGTTACGACCCGCGTTGATCGCTGGTGATGTCCATCGACCAGCTGCCTTTGAACAGTTGAAACAAATCTCAGAACAGGTCGAGGTCCCTTTCTATGGGGATAAATCTGAAAAAAATGCAGTAAAGGTGATCAAAGAAGGCCTTGACAAGTTCAAGCGGGTCGCTGATGTGATTATTGTCGATACCTCCGGTCGACATAAATTAGAAGATGATTTGATCTCTGAGATGAAGGATATCTTTAAGACAATAAAACCAGATGAGAAGCTCCTGGTGATAGATGCTGCAATGGGTCAACAGGCTGGCCCGCAGGCAAAAGCCTTCAATGATGCGATCGGTATCACCGGTATTGTTCTCACAAAGCTGGATGGGACCGCAAAAGGTGGTGGTGCGCTGAGTGCCGCTTCGGAAGTTGGTGCCCCTATCGTGTTTGTTGGTACAGGTGAACATTCTACTGATTTTGAGAAATTCGATCCCTCTGGTTTCATCTCACGGCTCCTTGGGATGGGTGATATTAAATCACTCTTGGAGCGTGCTGAAGAAAGCATGACGGGAAAGGATGCTGAGAAAACCGCTCGTAAACTGATGTCTGGGAAGTTCAATCTCAATGATATGTATGAGCAGATGAATATGATCTCTGGGATGGGTCCGTTGTCGAAGATCGCAGAGATGCTGCCTGGTGGGATGTCCGGGAAGTTAAAAAACGTTGATATGGATGCGACGCAGGATAAACTGAAGCGGTTCCGGATTATTCTGGATTCCATGACGAATGCGGAGCGGGAAAACCCTGAGCTGATTCAAGCGTCTCGGATCAGGCGGATAGCGAAAGGAGCTGGGGTGGAAAATAAAGACGTCAAAGAGGTATTGAAATATTATAATATGACGAAGCGGATGATGAAAGGCTTCTCCAGTGATCGGAAGATGCGGCGGAACCTGATGCGACAACTTGATTTTGGGAAATAAGCATCCTGGGCCTATGTTGTTTACAAATTATGATGAACTGATTCTGAATGGCAATACACCGATTTTACAGCAGAAACGAAAAGACATCCTTGAAATATTGACTGCTGCAGTCGACGCGGTTCAACCCTATCGTGTTGTCACCGATGTTTTCCATGGGTCCCAGATGGTTTTTCCATCGGAGACCATTGATCTTGCTTCCTTTGATCATGTGTATCTGGTTTGTTTTGGGAAGGCAAGTGCTGGGATGGCGCAAGCAGTCTGTAATGCAATAGATGTGGCAAAAGGTGTGGTGATCACTAATGATCCCAACGCTAAGGTCACCTCTGATGCTGTTGAGATGGTTGTCGGAGGTCATCCTCTACCAAATGAGGGAAGTATCCAGGGTGCTGAAAAAATCCTTGATCTTCTCCAACGTTGCACGGAGAATGATTGTGTGATCGTGCTTATCTCTGGTGGCGGCTCGTCATTGTTCTGTAAACCTCGCGTTCCGCTCCTTGATCTTCAGAACACCATCGATCTGTTAGTACGATCCGGAGCAACTATTGATGAGATCAATACTGTCAGAAAGCATCTGTCGCTTGTCAAAGGAGGTCAACTCGCTCAACACACAAAAGCAGTGATCTTCTCTTTGATTATCTCTGATGTCGTCCATGATCCAGTCACTTCGATCGCATCAGGTCCAACCTCCCCTGACCCGACCACCTATTCGGATGCTGAGGACATCCTGCATCGTTATCGTCTGTGGGAGAAGATCTCAGGAGCTGTGCGCACAGTTATTGCAGAAGGGAGACGAGGATGTCTTCCTGAAACTCTCAAGAATGGTGATGTTGCGTTTGAAAAGGTCTTTAATTTTATCATTGCGAACAATGAACAAGCCTGCCAGGCTGCGTTAAAAAAAGCAATAGAACTTGGGTATGATGCAACACTCATTACAACCTCTATGACTGGCGAGGCGAAAACCCTTGGTAGATATTTAATCGACAGAGTCAAAAACAGTCTTGTACAAGAACATGCCGCGTTTATCAGTGGTGGTGAACCGACCGTGACTGTCCGTGGTCATGGAGTTGGAGGGCGGAACCAGGAGCTGGTGCTTGGGTGTGTCGAAGACATCGCTGGCAGTGAAATGGTTCTTGCTTCATTTGCAACCGATGGGATCGACGGGAACAGTGATGCTGCTGGGGCGATCGCTGATGGGTGTTCATTGGCACGTGCGCAGGAAAAACAGTTGGCTCCTTGTCGTTTTCTACAGGACAATGATTCGTATGCTTTTTTTCAGGTGTTAGGCGATTCACTGCATACTGGGACAACCGGG
>DATMWV010000287.1:0-2800 GCA_035562195.1 Thermoplasmatota archaeon | reverse complement strand
GCATGGGACTTATCATCATGCTCATAGGCATCGTTGCTGCTTCCAGTACTGCAGCATCACTAGATCAAACCACTCTTGAGATCACCGCGGTGAAAGGCGGGGTTGGTAAAGTATCGGTAACAGTAAAAAACATCGGTACTGAAACAGCTGAAGAGATCACCATGATTATCTCTGTGAAAGGGGGTATTTTGGGCAGGGTCAACCTGACAAAAATTTGTAGCGGATGCGGAAACTGTACAAATTCCATTTTACCAAACGCAACTAAAACAGAAAACACTGCTGAAGCAGGAAAAATCATAGGATTTGGGCCTGTTGTCATCTCAGCTTCCGCTGAGGCATCTAACGCAGCAAAGGTTGAAAAAACCTATAACGGATTTGTCCTGGGTCTCTTTGTGATCGTGACTCAATAATTACTGTTAGTTCACAGAGCATTTCACCTGCTCTGTTCCACCCTTTTTTTCCTTTTTTCTCTCATAAAACAGCGTTGTTTTTAAAAAAGATAGGTTGTGAGGATAAATACCAAATTTTAAAATAAGAGAACTGATTACAGGCACGGGGCATTTTTATGGTAGTTAATTACGACCGTTTATTCTCAGCACGATCAAAATCCCTGAAATCCTCAGAGATACGGGAGTTATTGAAACTGACGCAGAGCCCAGGGTTCATCTCTCTTGCAGGAGGTTTACCGAATCCTCAGGCGTTCCCTATCGACGTCATTCACGAATGCATCGAGAAAGTGTTTAAGACTAATATCAATAACGCCCTTCAATATGGAACAACTGAGGGGTTACCGCTTCTCAGGAATGTTCTTGCGCAGAGGATGAGAGAAAAAAAAGGAATTGACTGTGAACTGCATGATATCCTGATTACCGGTGGTGCTCAGCAAGCACTGTCGTTTGTCGCGTTTAACTTATTGGACCCGGGGGATACCTATATCACAAGTGCACCAACGTATCTTGGTGCCCTGCAGGCGTTTCATGCCTACCAAGGGAATTGTGAATGCATCCCGATGAATGACGAAGGAATCGATATCGATTCGCTACGCAGAAACCTCAAACGTCTTCATCGAACCGGTATTACCCCGAAGTTTCTCTACGCGGTTGCGACATTCCAGAATCCATCTGGAGAAAGCATCTCGTTGGAGCATCGGAAGGAGCTTATCGAAATCGCTTCAGAGTATGATTTTTTAATCGTCGAGGATGATCCGTATGGCGAGTTGGTCTTTGAAGGAGAAGATATCCCATCGATTAAATCACTCGATACGAAAGGTCGCGTTATCTATATTGGGACATTTTCAAAGGTGCTTGCTCCGGGGTTCCGACTTGCTTGGGTAATCGCATCTGAAGAAATCATCAATAAATTCGCTCTTACAAAACAATCCAGTGACCTCTGTTCAAATATGTTCGTTCAATACATCGCCTATGAATATATCAAAGGCGGGTACCTGGATATACAGATACAACATATCAAACAACTCTATCGACATAAACGGGATGTGATGATAAAAGCATTGAAGGAATTTTTCCCAAAAGAAGCGAAATGGACAGTCCCGGGTGGTGGTATGTTCCTTTGGGTCACCTTACCGAAAAACGTCAACACGCGTCTGATGTTTAAACGAGCGGTCGCAAAGCAGGTCGCGTATGTCGTTGGTGATGCGTTCTATCCCGATAGTAGCAATTATAACTCCATGAGACTGAATTTTTCGTATTCTGAAGATGATGTGATTCGGGAAGGAATTAAACGTCTTGCAGATGTCATTAACGAAGAAATGGCCACCCCATATGATAAAGATGAGTACGTGGGCGGAGTGTAAACTTCTTTTCCCATTTTTCTTTTTTTTAATAAAAATATCATAGAATTTGGAAAAGAATCAAGAATTCTTCCTCGCACTAACTTTAAATAACAAAACACTATTCCGGACCTCTATATCTAAAGGGTGATTAACCTGGGCAACATACGACAGACACATATCAAGAGTACTGCGATTGATTTAGTGAAGAAGTATCCAGAACATTTTAATGGTGATTTTCAGAATAATAAAGAAAAGGTTGACCTGCTTGTGACTGTGAGTAGTAACCTTCTGAGAAATAGGATAGCTGGATATATTACTCGTTATGTAGTTTCTCGGAGTAAATCAAAACCAAGTCGACCCATTTCTGAGTAACATCCCAATATTTATTTTATCCTGTGAAATGTTCCTCACAGGTGAATTCTTATTTCCATACAGAATGCTATTGAATCCCTGCAAAAGGGACAGTTTATTCTCATCTATGATAATGAATCAAGAGAAAGCGAAACAGATCTTGTCATCGCATCCCAGTTCGTAACCCCCGAATCAATCAAACGCATGCGAAAAGACGGCGGCGGACTGATCTTCCTAATGATCTCTCATCCTGCAGCACAGAAACTACAGCTCCCTTTCCTCTCCGACCTCTTTTCTCATATTAGTACCGAGTATCCGGTCCTCAACGCACTCGTTCCAAATGACATCCCCTACGATACGAAATCCTCTTTCTCCCTTTATATAAATCATCGGGAGACATTTACGGGCATCACCGATAACGACCGCAGCCTGACCATGAAGAAATTCGCAGAACTCGTAAAGAGAATAAAAAACAAGGAAAGCAAAACCGCAGTACAAGAACTAGGAGAAGAATTCCGGTCTCCTGGGCACATCCCTATCTGCATCGCCTCAGAAAAACTTCTCAACGAGCGAAAAGGTCATACGGAGCTTGTGATATCATTACTAGAAATGGCAGGGCTCACCCCGGTCGGAAGTGGCTGTGAGATAATGGGAGAA
>DATMWV010000286.1:0-2029 GCA_035562195.1 Thermoplasmatota archaeon | reverse complement strand
ATGTTGTGCCTTTTGCTCACCATCTGCACCTGCATGCTGCCCGGGGCAGTCCATCGCCTCAAACCTAACCTCCCGAACCAATTAGGAGCATTACCAGATCGAACTCAATTTTAAAGCCCTTATTTTGAAAAAATACGCCTGATTAGCCTTGCTTACCGAAAGTTTTTTATACTTTATGCGCCTACTTATATAGAGGCGCATAATGGAACCCACTCGAAGAATCAAAGTGAAAAATGGGATCGAATATTGGTATGAAGAAACACCTTACTATGATAAGGAGAAAAAACAAATCCGACATAGATCAAAATATTTAGGAAGAAATGTGGATGGCCAGCCGGTCCGGATGCGTTCGGCACCAGACGAGATCAGAGAGAAGACGAAAAAGAAAACCGCTGCAGTCAAGTCTTCATTTGATTATGGTTCTATATTCGTTCTCCAGTCAATCATGGAAGAGCTTAATCTAGATAGCTATCTAGAGGCTTTGTTGTCTCCTTCTGAGGTTTCCATGGTTCGTGCATTGGCATTCAACCGGATCATACGACCTACGGCAATGAAAAATGTCGATTCATGGTATGGAGGAACCGCTCTTGCTCTCGAATCTCCGCAAATTAATCTCGCCAGCCAGCGAGTGAGTGAGCTTCTATGTAGATTGGGTGAAAGCAATATACCAGACAGGTTTATGTCCCAGCTTATCGAAGGAACCGGCACAAAAAACACACTCATTTACGATATTACAAGCCTGTCAAGCTATTCTCAACTTATTAACCTTCTTGAATATGGGTACAACCGCGATGGGGAATCACTTCCCCAAATCAACATGTCCTTGATTTTGGATAAGGACAAAGGGATTCCTGTTATGTACGACATTTTCCCAGGCAGTATTTCTGATGTCAGTACGCTTTCGGGAACTCTGAAAAAAATCAAAGCACATGGTATCGAAAACTATGTCGCCATAATGGACCGCGGATTCTTCAGCTTGAGCAATCTCCTAGAGTTGATGCACGATAATATTTCATTTATCATGGCCGCCAAATTGCAGCTAAATGATCTAAAACAGCTGATGACAGATGCACAAAAGGACATCGATGACGTAAAATATCTTCATAAATTTAACAGAGATCCAATTTTTGCTAAGCCCATTACATATACTATTGACTCGATTGAAGTCCACGGATATGTGTATTATGACCCTAAACTCGAACAAACCGAGAAGCAGACACTTCTAAGCAGGTTGTACGATATTCGCGAAGAGTTGCTCAAGGTGCGCTTGAATAAGAATAGCAACCCTTATGCAGTTTTCAAAGAGAAAGCGCATGGATTTGGAAACTTTTTTGATTGGCACGTGATCGATAATCACTTTGATGTTGCGATTAAACAAAATGCCGTCGCTCAGAGAATAAACAAAATGGGCAAGTATATTATGTTTTACTCAGGGGATTTCGATTGGATGAAGTGCCTTTCTATGTATCGAGAACGCGATGAAATTGAAAAGAGTTTCAAGGCTTTGAAAAACGAAATTGATATCCTTCCATTGAACACTCACAGCGAAAAGACAACAAGAGGGTTCATTTTCATCGCTTTCCTGAGTCTTATTATCAGGACGCGATTGATAAATATGATGAGGGACGCAAATATACTAGATAAATATTCTGTAGAGCTTCTGCTTTTGCAGTTGGAGAAATTGAGAAAAATTACGTTGGCAGACGGCCAGATATTCGTCACTGAAATGACAAAAAAACAGAGCGAAATTATTCAGGCGCTAAAATTGTGCGCCTGAACTTCCGGGAGGTTAGGTCTGAAAAGATGGTCTGCAAAGCAGCTACAATCCTGGCGAGCCCCCTCTCCCGACCACTGCCCAGGTGACTTCCCAGATGAGTTACAAGATACGGTATGCCTAACATTTGGCAGCGCTCCAGCTCCCTCGCGAGAGCCTGCAATGATTTGGCATAAACATCCTCCTTTGCGGAGGCAAGGTTGGGCAGGTAGGGCATGTGGTCCACGACCGGCGAGAGGCCGGACTGCCTATGCT
>DATMWV010000285.1:0-2536 GCA_035562195.1 Thermoplasmatota archaeon | reverse complement strand
CCTTTTTATCATTATGTTTATTCATCCTTATTAAGGTGAGTTTCCATATCTAAAAAAACAGTTATTATCATCGGTTCAGGTTTTGGCGGGATGGCTGCAGCAGCACTCCTTGCCAAAGATGGTTTTAACGTCACCGTCCTTGAAAAGAACGATCAACCTGGTGGACGTGCCATTGTCTGGAACCAAAAAGGATTCGTTTTTGACATGGGTCCGTCTTGGTATCTCATGCCTGATGTGTTTGAAAAGTTTTTCGCGGAATTTGGAAAAAAACCTGAGGATTACTACAAACTCATCCGCTTGAATCCCGCGTATAGGGTGTTTTTTGATAAAGATGAAATCGTTGATATCTCGCCTGATCTTGAGCAGAACTTACAGCTTTTTGAACGATATCAACCTGGGGGGCTGGAACAATTCAAAAAATATCTTACTGCCGCAGAATATCAATATCAGATAGCAAT
Organism: Thermoplasmatota archaeon; assembly: GCA_035562195.1. Classification (GTDB taxonomy): domain Archaea; phylum Thermoplasmatota; class E2; order DHVEG-1; family DHVEG-1; genus SM1-50. The sequence goes on along the minus strand of DATMWV010000285.1, from coordinate 2,078 downwards.
GAACGAGTTCATCTACAAAGAGTATCGTCACCTCTGGGATTTCTTTAGTCTTCGCCTGTTATCAAAAGGCAGTAAGTTACACATTTTTACAAGTCTTGACAATTATGCGCAGCGATATATCACTGACTCAAAGCTACGGAAAATCCTTGAATACACCATGGTGTTTCTCGGTGGGACACCCTTTGATACACCTGCTTTGTATTCCTTGATGTCCCATGTCGATTTCAACCTAGGTGTCTGGTATCCGGATGGTGGTTTCGGAGCACTTGCAAGGGCTTTTCAACGACTCGCTTCAGAACAAGGTGTGACCTTTCAGTTCGAAAGCGAAGTAGAAAAAATATTGGTGAGCGGAAATAAAGTCACTGGTGTGAAAACGTCAAAAGGAAACATGAGCGCAGATGTAGTAATCGCTAATGCAGATTATCACCACGTAGAAACAAACCTATTGGATCAACAAAATCAAACCTATACTCAGCAGTACTGGGAAAAAAGAGCAATCGCACCGTCTGCCCTGCTGATGTATCTTGGTGTGGAAGGAAAAATTAAATCATTCGCACATCATAACCTTTATTTTGCGTCACAATGGCAGGATCATTTTAATACCATTTTCCATGAACCAAAATGGCCAGAGGACCCCTCTTACTATGTGAGCTGTCCATCGAAAACCGATCCTTCTGTGGCACCAAAAGAAGACGAAAACCTATTCGTTCTTGTCCCGGTCGCAGCAGGGTTACAGGATACAGAAAAAACACGGGAGAAGTACTTCAATAAAGTCATGGATCATCTCGAATCACTCACTGGAGAAAATATTAAGGATCGCCTCGTGGTGAAACGATTGTTCGCCCATAATGATTTTACAAAGCAGTACCATGCATATAAAGGGACTGCTCTAGGACTTGCACATACATTAGGGCAGACCGCGATCTTCCGCTGCTCACATCAGAGTAAAAAAGTGAAAGGACTCTACTACACGGGGCATTATACACACCCCGGGATTGGTGTGCCGATGGTAGTCATTTCTTCGCAAATAATCGCCCAACAACTAAAGGATGCTTATGATCATTGATAAAACATTCTTCTCAATATTTCGCAAAGGAAGTCGTACGTACTTCTACAGCAGTTTGTTTTTTCCCATGCATATACGTCGGGAGGTCTTCATTTTATATGGTTTTGTCAGGAAAACCGATAATTTTGTTGACGTCATCCCTCAAGACCGCGAGGGTTTCTATGAGTTTAAAAAGAAATATTATGACGCAAAAAATGGAAAAGATACCGGAGACGTAGTCATTGATTCTTTTGTCAGGTTAGCAGAGCGGAAAGGATTTGAAGACGAATGGGTCGATGCGTTCCTGCATTCCATGGAACTTGATCTTACCAAGTCACGATATGAGACACTTGATGAAGTCATTGAGTACATCTATGGATCTGCAGAAGTCATTGGTTTGATGATGGCAAAGGTCATCGGACTGCCAAAGGAAGCGGATGAGCATGCGAAATACCTAGGGCGGGCGATGCAATACATTAACTTCATCCGTGACATCGCAGAGGACTTAGAGCTCGGGCGAGTCTATTTCCCTCAGGTAGATTTACAACAACACGGGTTGGAAAATCTGACCTATGAGCATGTGAAACAGCATCCTGTAGAATTTAAGCAATTCCTTCAAACCCAACTTGATCGGTATTGTCACTGGCAGGAACAGGCGGAGGAAGGATACCGTTTCATCCCAAAGCGATTCCTAATATCTATTAAAACGGCATCAGAGATGTACCACTGGACCGCTGAACAAATCGCTCATCATCCTTTCGTTGTCTATGAAGTAAAAGTAAAACCAATGATATCAAAAATCTTGCTGACCGTTTTTTCAAATCTTATTGATACCATGGGAACCAAATTTAGCACCTCTTTTTGTCATGAAATCACCGAACCACGCAAGGATTCTTCAGATCAACATCTATAAAACATTTGGAAAATATAGATATTTTTTATTTTACGATGTTTTCTTATCTGCTTTTTGATGGTCTAAAAAAGTTATTTGTTGGAATTGACGAACGATAAAGATTTTTTCTACAGACAAACC
>DATMWV010000284.1:0-6521 GCA_035562195.1 Thermoplasmatota archaeon | reverse complement strand
TCCTTTTATATTCCGGAGTTTTTTTACAAAAGAGTACAAACAAAATATTTCAAAGATCGTCTTTGAAACCTTTGTTCTTCGTCCTTTGCGCGTCTTGAAATTCTTTTTTTCTTTTAAATAGATTTCTGTTGGGAAAAAGATTAATGATTGACCAGTGGAAAGCACAGGGCTGTTTTTTATGGTAAGATTCTTGGTTATTTTTTTTATTGAAAAGTAATAAATATAATGTATCTGTTCTCGTTGGAGGGGAAGGAAAAGGTTGAGTGAACACGGTCTCCTAAGGAAAGGGGGAGCTGTTGCAGCTATTCTTTTTTGTATTGGGGTTGCCATCAGTCCAGGTCTTTCAGGCTGTATCGTGAGTGCAGCATATGAGAGGAATTCGATCGAGGTGACTGTTGAAATCTGTGGCGCCAAAGGATATCGCCCGTATGCTGTTTCTCTTACAAAACCGCACTATGAGATGGTAACCAGATACCTTGATGGTCTGATGGAACGGTTGGATGGGGTAAGATCCCAGGATGACGCGATTCATCTCTTTCATGAGGCAGTTGTGGAGCTCAACACGTACGGATTAGTACCAGAGCGGATGAGTGAAAGTGAAGCACAAAGGGTAGTGAGTGGATGGTTTTATCCTGCCAAGACGTCCCCTGTGCTTGGGAATTCGACCGTAGAGAAACGGATCATACCTCAAGATGAAAAAGGTAAGCCGATTGTAAAGAATTCTTTTTGTGCATTGTCCGCGGTTGCTACGAAGACACCAGGGTATGCAACTCCGCTGATCATCCCTTTAGGTCTGTTGCTTGTGTTTGGGTTCCTTCCTGCTTTTATCGTTTCTATTCTTGGGCAAACAGAGGTGGCGAACAGGTTAGCTGAGATAGGGCTTGGTATTTGGTTGTCTAATCCATTCCGATGGGCTAATTTTGTGATCTTCGAAGGATATGATGTCGAGTTTCATTCTGTTGGATTGAAAGGCTTGGTTCATGAACGTCTGAACACAAGTAGTGCGTTCTGGGGGTTCACCGGTCTTATGTTGTCCTCGTTGAGTGAGAAAACGTATTTTTTAGGCTCTGCTTTTCGTATCTATGGCTCCGGGTGACACGGCTTTTTTTAACATCTTTTTACATAAAATATTTATATATGTTACGTATTAGCATTGTATAAGGAGGAAGATATGATGAAGAAAGCAATATGTTTTTTGCTTGTTTGTATGCTTTTGATTACCACGACCTTAGTTGCCGTAGCACAACCAAGAAATCATATCAGCGAAAAAAACATATTTTATAGAAACACAAAAGATGCAAAGACTTGTTTTGTAAATGACTCTTGGATGAAAACCTTCGGTGGTTGGAGATATGATGTTGGAGTCTCATCCCAACAGACGACGGATGGAGGGTATATCATTGTTGGAGTCACTGCATCCTATGGTGCTGGGAAAGATGATGTCTGGTTGATAAAAACAGATTCTACGGGAAATAAAATCTGGGATAAAACTTTCGGGGGACCAGAAAATGATATGGGGATCTCAGTTCAACAAACGAGTGATGGCGGATATATCGTCACCGGAAGAACACGGTCGTACGGAAATGGTCTGGACGATGTGTGGCTAATCAAGACGGATTCTGAAGGAAATAAAACCTGGGATAAAACCTTTGGCGGCACCCAGTTTGATGGCGGCTCGCAAGTAAGACAGACAACCGATGGTGGGTATATCATTGTTGGAAATGTCAATAACAATGGGGGTGGAGACGGTGATCTCTGGGTCATTAAGACAGATACGAATGGGAACCTGATCTGGGATAAAATATTTGATGGAGAAGGTACACCACTGAGTCATGACTCTGGAAACTCTATTGCATTAACCTCTGATGGTGGCTATATCATTGCTGGTGGAACCTTCACAACACAGGATACCTATGGTTATAATGTATGGTTGATCAAGATTGATGTTGAGGGAAACATGCTGTGGGATGAAAAATTTGGAGGAGCAGATGGTGAATTTGTTTCCTCAGTGATTCAAACAAATGATGGCGGTTATCTCATGGTGGGTGTTGACTCTTACAGTAATGCTGATGAGAAACTTTGGCTCATCAAGACCGATGGAAATGGGGAGTTCCTTTGGGAACAAAAATTTGGTGGCATGGGCACAGCCAGAGGCGAATCAGTACAACAAACCAGCGATGGTGGATATGTTATTGCAGGGTTTACTTATAGAAAATTTAGCCGGTATAAGGCTCTTGTGATTAAAACCGATGAGAATGGTGTGCGAGATTGGAGTAAAATCTTTTTCGGAGGCATTGGGAACAGTATTGCATTTTCTGCTCAACAGACTTCAGATGGTGGTTATGTCATCGGTGGAGAAAGAAATGTTTTCTTAAATTCCAATGTCTGGTTGATAAAATATTATGGAGTATAAGGAGGTTTGAAAGAAAATGAAGACAATGTATCGACTCTTAGGTGTAGTTGCTATCATCTCCTGCGTATTTCTTCTCACGTCTATACCGCTTGCGCAGGCAAAGACCGACACGTACACAGATAGCATGGTCATCATCATGGGACAGTGTGATACCGTGTCATCTCCCGCGCTCTGGCTCTTTGGGTTCAAGTTCCTCTTGAATAGGCATATCTATATTCAAGCGAACGGTGGGGCGAACGAAAAATTAACCGCGCTTATCCTTCCTTCAAAAATCGGTTTCTACTTCGGCCAAGCGGATATGATCATACAGCTTGATGGGGCCAAAGGTCTCTTTTTCCGGGGGGAAAAGGCCTGGGTCTTCCAAAACAACCCTCAGAGGATATTTGCGATCTGTAAAGCAAGTTTTATTTCCGTGACCTATGTGTAAGGAATTGCATCATCGGTGTTGTTCAGCGGAGTGAGGATTCTAGAATTCTTCAAAAAGATGAAAGGAAAAAAACAGAGTTGCTCAAGGGAGCGTACTCCTTTTCTTGAGCGGAGGTATTCTTTTCTCGTCATTACACCAATATAAACATCTCTCACAGCTCGAACGACATCCCTGGGGACTTTTTTCCAACATTTTCGTAAAATTTAACATCCCGTATCGCTTCTTTATTCTTTTTTCAGAGAAGGTTTTTTTCTTTGTACCAATCGATTGTTTTTTTCATCCCTTGCGTATAATCGTAGTGTGGTGAAAAACCAAGAATCTTCTTTGCCTTTGCATTGCTGTACGCCCGATTCGTCCTCATCGTGTCGATCAGTGATGTATGCATGACAAAATCATCGATTCCTTTCCGTTTATTACTCCATTGAACAATGGAGAGGTACGCTTTTGCAAGGCTCATAGGGATGGATCGAGACGGCGCAGGGACGTGTAACAAGTGTGCGACGATGGTAAACATTTCCTTGTAGGTGATATACGCGTCGCTGGCAATGATAAAGGTCTTGCCAATGGATTGTTTTGGTTGTTCGATTGTTTTTTTGATTCCTTGGATGACGTCGTCGACATAGGTGAAATGGATGAAGGCATCTCCTTTTCCAGGTAGTACACGTAATTTTTTGTGTGCAACCGCACGAACCGTTGACAAGGTGACATACCGATCACCAGGTCCATAGACACCGGTAGGTCGAAGTATGGTCAGTGGAAGATCGGTTATGTTTTGTTGTTCTTTAAGCCAGAGTTCTGCGAGTTGTTTGGTTTTTCCGTAGTCATAGGTCGGATGATACGGGCTTGTTTCATCTCCAGGCACCGTGGTGACAGGGCCTATGGCTTCCGTTGAACTACCGTAGATGAAATGCTGTACTCCGTGGTGTTGAGCATCTTGGGCGATGATCTGTGTCGCCTTCACGTTATTCTCATATAATATGTCAAAGGCATCATGGAACCGCATCAATCCTGCGAGATGTACAACGATATCAACATCTTTGGTGATGTCTTTGAGTGACTCTGGTCTGAGCAGATCTGCGTGTCTCATCTCGATCCCCTGTGATTCGAATTCTTTGGCTTTTGCTGCATCTCTGAATGTTCCGATCAGCTCGTAGTTTGTTTTTTTGAGCAGTTCCTGTGCGAGATGTGATCCGATGAACCCGGTTATTCCTGTGATGAGTATTTTCATGGTATCATCCTTGTGTGTTAGGAATTCATAGGTCAATTTTATATCTGTTGATTATTTTGACTATATTTGAATCGTAGTGCGGTTGTCTTCTTCTCAGAGATGAATAGTTATTATCGGGTTTTGACGTTGTAGTGAACCCCTCATTAACAATCGTTAAGGTTATAAAGGGGTTCGCGAGTTATTATTATATTAATTACATGAATTGTTTCAGGGGTCTTTGATGAGCAGAAAATGTATGTGTAAAAAACAACAAGTAACGGTTTTTGTAGTCCTTTTCGCAAGTCTCTCCGTACTATCATCTTTTGTATCTATTACAAATGCGACCACTTTCGTTGAACCTCCGTATCAGTATTCGAATAACCCAAATGGGAATGATTGGTGGTCGATGTTCCGCCATGATGCGATGCATAGTGGTGTTTCGACGACGACTGCACCAGATACTGCTGAAGTGCTTTGGTCGTATCAGACGGATTTTATCATCTCTTCGTCACCTGCGATCTCCCACGGACGCGTCTACATCGGATCATGGGATCGCAGCATCTATTGCCTTGACATGGACAGCGGAGCTCTTTTATGGAATTATTCAACAAGCAGTGAAATCACATCGTCTCCTACAGTTGCCAATGGGAAAGTGTATGTCGGTTCACAGGACACCTATCTGTATTGTCTGGATGCGATTGATGGTTCATTGCTCTGGGATTTTAAGACAGGTTTTATGGTCGAAACCTCCCCGACTGTTGTTGATGAAACCGTCATTTTTGGTTCGAGTGATGGATCGCTGTATTGTCTGAACACGCAGGATGGGGCTCTTGTCTGGGAGTATGAAACCAACAGTGCGTTTGTCTCATCCACAGCGGTTGTTGGTGAGAAACTCTATGTCGGTATCGTGAATGGAAATTTCATTTGTCTGAATAGTATCACAGGGGAGCACCTCTGGACGTTTACGACAACCTCAGGCATCTATTCATCCCCAACGTTCGATGAGGGAAGGATCTTCTTCGGTGCCAATGATAATAATGTCTATTGTCTTGACGCGGAGAACGGCAGCCTTCTCTGGAGTTATTATACACAAAGTGAGGTTCATTCTTCTCCTTCGATTGCGTATGGGTTGCTCTATATTGGCACAAGTGATGGAAGGTTGCTGTGTCTTGATAAGGAAACCGGGGACTTTCTCTGGAGTTATGTCATCAACGGCAGTGTCGAATCATCACCAGGTGTTGCTGATGGAAAAGTGTATTTTGTCACAGACCCCTGTTGTGGGTATACGAGTTATTTGTTCTGTCTGAACGCGTATACTGGGTCTTTGATTTGGAATTATAATCTCAATACGCAGCTTCATACGAAATCATCTCCTGCTCTTGCTGCAGGAAAGCTAGTTGTCGGTTCAGGGGATGGAATCGTCTATGCCTTTGGTGAGATCCAGTATCTTGCTGATGCCAATGGTCCGTACTATGGTTTTGTCAATTCTTCTGTGCAGTTTACCGGATCTGTCTATGGTGGTGAGCCTGGTTTTTCATGGTACTGGGATCTTGGTGATGGTATGACATCAACTCTGCAGAATCCAACGCATACGTATTCGTCTCTCGGGGAGTTTGTAGTTACGCTTACGGTGACTGATAGTCTTGGTCATATCTCGACCGATGAAACGTTCGTTTTTATTGATGTTCCAAACGTCCCACCTGAGATTCCGATCATAAGTGGTCCGACAACAGGCAAACCAGCAGAATCCTATGAGTTTGATTTCACATCATCAGATCAAAACGGTGATAAGATCATGTACTACATCGATTGGGGGGACAATACGACAACTGAGTGGATCGGACCTTTTTTGTCCGGAGTTATAGTACATCAAGAGCATACGTGGTCTACAAGAGGATCCTACAATATTAAAGCAAAGGTAAAAGACTGGCATGGTGCAGAAAGCAGCTGGTCAGAGCTCTTCGAACTCTCTATCATAGCACCAGAGCTTATCGTTGAAATAAAAGGCGGGTTTGGTGTCACGGTGACAATTTCGAACACCGGTGATGCTGTTGCAACTGCTCTTACCTGGAATATTACGATTGATAACGGATTGATTCTTAACTCCTACAGATTACAATTTGTTTTTGATCTTCAACCTGGGGTTGAATTCACTGAAAAGGTATATGTATTGGGATTTGGAAAATCAACCTTACATCTCTCAGCATCCTGTGATGAAGGCGTCTCTGTGAACAACACGATACAAGCAAAACTTTTCTTGTTCTTCGTTTTTGGAGTAAAATAGTGCTTTTTAGTCTTCCTGTTTATGTATCATTTGTTTAAAATACTCATAGGAGCCTCGCCATGAGGCTTTACAGATGTGATATTGTCGATCTCTTTGGAGATGAGGAAACGAGACTGAAATAACGAATAGACCATTGGTCTGTCGAATATCAGGTTGCCTTATTTTTATTTAAATAACCAAAAAATATAAA
>DATMWV010000283.1:0-4118 GCA_035562195.1 Thermoplasmatota archaeon | reverse complement strand
GTACTTCTGTTATATAAATTCATTAGAATTCAAGTTTTTCTCCTGTTACAAAGAGGCTTATGGCCTACACCCAGCACATTTCCAGTCTTCCATCTCTGAAAAGATAGAACCGGGCTTCCATCCTTTTTTTCCATCAAGTTTGTTATCTTTTCAAATCTTTTTACTTTTCCTTGCAGTTAGGACAAGCTCCTTAATTTCTGATGGCAATTGTTCATCTTGCCATTTTCTTTCTGCATCTATTGATTTCCCTGCATTTTTCACGGCTTTCAAAGCATACCATGCTGCTCCTAATGAATGGTCAGCCATATGAGCAGTTGCAACAGCGTGTCCGACAGAACGAGCCACTGCGATGGCAGTCGGGTTTGAAGATTCGCGTGCTACGGCATGAGCATCTACTGAAGCCTTTCTTGCGTCACCAACTGACGCATTTCCTCGTTTCCACTCTTTAGCCACATGTAGTGCATTTTTTAGTCGCTCATCTATGTTTTCACCGAAGAGATACAATACATGCTCTGCACAATCGCAAGCCCATTCCATTAACTGATAGTGCTGATCCTTTTTGAGAGATCCGCCCCGATGTTCTGCAATAAATCGCTTGTCTCGCATTTTTGACTTTCTCCGTAATGTTTTGTCAAGTTATTTGTCTTTTCAGTCACTACCGTTAATCTATGCTCATAAGTGATTGATGGAAAGAAAAAAAGGAAGAACAGCCTTATCCTTATCCTTTTCTTTCACCATCAAGGAAGTTTCTTTGGAACTCGTCTTAAAGACGACCCTTTTTGCTATGTCGAGGATAAAGGTCACGACTTACACCCAGCACCTAGGCATCGATATTTTAATTACGCGATTTTCTAAAAATATCAATAATTATTTATTTACTTGGTAACCAAACGTTCACAGAACGTTCCTGAGAATCCGGGCAATTACAGGAGAACCAGAGATTTCCATTCGCACTCTGATGTGTCAACCCGGAATCATCATCAGCGGTTATCCATACTTGTTCATACATGGGATCAGTACTGAATGGAAACATCTTAAATGTCGTAGAAATCCCTTGGTTCAATGTATTCATTATCGAATAAAGCACACGACCAATGGCGCCATGCATCAACAACCGAACAAGTAACTCTGTGCCCTGAGGGAATTTCTGAAATACCGCTGAATCCCATATCATCATTTTTTCTGCTGAAGCTCGTGAGATTGTCTTTGTAAGACTGAGGTTATACACATTATCTTTTTCGCTGTTTATCCGGAAACGGGCATTCATCCCCATCAAGAGTGGTTCACGATAGACAAGATTCACCATCCCGTACCGATTTCCATTAATGAACGCAGAAAAATTCATCACACCATCATAATCGCAAAGTTCTTGTGGAGAAACAGAAAAGTTAATTTTTTCATCTTCAGTAAGAGATCCTGTCATGTTGTACCAATGGCCGCTCAGATAGAGATGGAAATAATCTGTCGTGTCACTTGTTCGTTGCCGTTTTACACTAAATAACGAGACATCATATCCAGTGGAATCGAGGAACTCCAATGTCCCTTGTAAAAACCATGCATTCTTGTTGTCTGGAACGGTGTATACACCATGAATGGTTTCATAACACGATCCAAATGTATGAGATACTACTTGAAATTCACTCCCGGGAAGTATGCTATATTGTGACCTTGTACTCCAGTCGCAACAGCTGACGTTCATGACAAATCTTCCAGTCCCCGAGGTGCATCGAGCGGTCAGGGTGAAATTGTATGATTGGCCAGGGACGGCTGCAGAAATCGTTCCCATAGGAAACGACTGGTACGGCTGGCCACTCCGCCCGTCTTCCTGGATGGAGGTAGTATCCGGGTATTTTTCTGGGAAGGTAAGCGTGGTAGGTCCGTATACCCTCATTCCCGGATCAGTCCAGATGACATTCCCTGATTGATCATTCCCAAATCCAAGGATGTTTTCATTCAACGATCCATTGGGTGATTCCATCCGTGAATCAAAGAAGAGCTCCATAGGTACTGTACCAATGAGTTGGAGAGTGATATCTGGTGAGAGCACTTTCATGTCCATGTGTTGCGTCTCATTATCCTGCAGGAATACAGGAAACGAATACCAATTCTCGGCATGAGGATCAAAAGTCGTCTGAATGCTCCACGAATGGATATATTCTGAAACCCAATGACCACCAACGCCATTGTCCTCCCAGGAAGCAGTTGAAATACTTGTAGAAGAAATATTGTAGATCACAACTCTATCTAACTCATGACGAAAGCTCCAATTCATTTGTGGATAGGGTGAGGAAAACGCCATCTCATGTCCAAATTTTCTGATAGAGTTTGTCAGTCCGGTGCTCTGGTTGTTCACATACCAATCAAGCCAATGATTATGGCCATGAACCCACATTTTAATCTGCGGGTTTTTCTGAAACAGAGTCGCCCACCAGTCCATATCCTGCTTGCCGCGATATGGCTGTAAGCTTTCCTCCTTTGTCGTATCTTCGATAGCCTGATGGCAGAAAATAACAGTAGTCGTCGTAGGGTACTGGCTTGTCATGTATTCAACCCATTCGTACTCAACAGGGTGAGTCCAGGTGATGTATCCTAACTCTGGTACTACAAGAAATAGTATCCCATTATACATCATCGCATAGACCAAGCTGTTTAAACTTAGTTCATCGACCAATGATTTCGTTAGATTATGCGGATCTCCCTTATTCATCTGATAATCAGTCACATCATGGTTGCCAACCACATAATAGAACGGCAGATTCAGATGAGAAATCAAGTATGCTTTCAGGTTATTCCTATACTGATGAACATACCACGGCAGTCCCTCCCCGTTCACCTGCGCTGTATTATGGTTCACAATATCTCCCAGATGCACCACAAAATCAAGCTGGTTGGTAGCATCAACCAAATCCTTGCCAAGTCGGTCCAAATGATCTGCGATGTCAAAAAAAGGATCTTGATAGTTAGCACCAATATGAGTGTCCGTGAACGCTGCAAAGCTCACTTGAGTTTTTTGTAAAACCATAGAGTCTTTTTTATCAATTTTAAATTTATCCTCAGAGACCAAGAGTGATCTTTCATTCATTTTTATTACACTATCAATATTCTTGGAATTTATTTTTGGTGTTATTATCAGCAGAAGAGAACAAAAAATGAATGCAGTACAAATTACGATACTGACTATTTTCTTTTTCATAGACTCAAATCTGTTACAATGTTAGTACAATATATTTGTTATAAATAAGTATATATCCTTTTTTATCTAAATATTAATACAAATTATTTATCAGTTTTATATTTAGTTCCGGAACCCTCAATTTGTGTAAAAACCCATATTTTCCCCCTAATAAAGAAGGAATATGACCTCTGCTTATCGATATGGGGCAAAACAATATAAAGGTACGAGGAGTATATCTATATATAAAAGGAATGGAGATAAAAGTTTCACATTTTTGTTGACTCAAACGTTTGAGATTTTTTATTTTTGTTCTTTCTGTACTGTCATCATACCGAAGGTAACATAGTAAAAATCTATGGAATGAACTCTTTAAATGACACAAATATGCAAAGAAATATGTGGCGGGGGTTGAATAGATTTGACGAAAAAAAATAAACAACAAATAGAAGAAATTCTCAGTTGTCCCGAATGTGGCAGCGGACATCTGAGCAAAGATTATTCTCGAGCAGAATTAGTGTGTTCAGGTTGTGGACTTGTCGTTGACCAAGACATCATTGATCATGGTCCGGAATGGCGTGCATTTGATAATGAACAACGGGAGAAACGATCCCGGACTGGATCTCCAATGACATACACCATGCATGATAAAGGACTGAGTACGACAATAGGATGGACTAATAGAGATGCCTACGGGAAAGCAATTCCAACAAAAAATCGAGCACAACTCTATCGACTACGAAAATGGCAACGGCGCGTTCGCATCAGTGATGCAACCGAGCGGAACCTCGCAGTTGCCCTTTCAGGAATAGACAGACTCGCCTCAGGCATGGGTCTTCCAAGATCGGTAAGAGAAACCGCAGCAATGATCTACCGAAAAGCAGCGTTGAAGAATCTCGTTCGAGGAAGAAGCATCCAGGGAGTTACTGCCGCCTCATTATATGCC
>DATMWV010000282.1:0-7371 GCA_035562195.1 Thermoplasmatota archaeon | reverse complement strand
ATTGTAAACATTTATAAATAAAAATCTACTGTGCGTTCTGAACCCGCTCCTTATGAGGAAGCCTCTATGACAGACTACGACCAGAAAGCCTTAGAAGTGAAATGGCAGAAACAATGGCAAGAAATGAAGATCTATCATTTCGATTTCGCCAGTTCAAAAAAACCCTATAGCATCGATGTTCCCCCGCGATACGCCTCTGGCCCACTGCACGCTGGTCATGCAGTGCATTATACCCATATCGATTTTGCTGCTCGCTACAAACGTATGCAAGGATACAACGTGTTCTTCCCGCTCTGTTTTGATGTCAACGGCATTCCAATCGAAGAACGGGTCGAACGACAACTCAACATCACCAGAAAAGACATCGATAGACATGAATTCACCAAACTCTGCTCTGAGTTTGCACAAAAGAACATTGCGACCATGACCAACCAGTTCATCAGACTAGGGGAAAGCATGGACCCGTCGATCTATTATCAGACCGACGCGGAGTATTACCGTAGGATCACACAAATCTCGTTTATCGAATTGTTCAAAAAAGACCATATCTACAAAGGAAAGTTCCCTGTCAACTGGTGTCCCCGGTGTATGACGGCGATGGCTGATGCTGAGGTCGTCTACAGCGACCGGACCACGAAACTGAACACCATCAAATTCTATTTTATCAAACCACAGGATGAACAACTCTTGAAGTTCCATGGCATCGGCAAAGATCCTCAAGGAGCGTACATCGAGATTGCGACCACCCGTCCAGAGATGCTTGCTGCCTGTCAGATCGTCGCGGTGCATCCGACCGATGAACGAGCACCATGGCTGGTCGGTCAAACCGTAAAAGTCCCCACCGTTGAAAAAGAAGTAAAGATCGTTGAAGACGACGCAGTCGACCCTGAGTTCGGAACTGGTCTTGTCATGATCTGTACCGTCGGTGATAAGGAAGATTTGAACTGGGTGTTCAAATATAAACTCCCACTGGAAATGAGCATCGACGAAGAAGGCAAGATGACAGCGATCACTGGAAAATACAAGGGAATGAAAATCGAGGATGCACGTAAAACAATCATCCAGGATATGACGCAGAACGGGCTGCTTTTGAAACAAGAGCCGCTCGCACAGAACGTCGGTGTCTGCTGGCGATGCAAAACCCCTGTCGAGTTCATCAACGCCAAACAATGGTTCTTGAAAACCATCCCGTTCAAACAATTGGTCCTTGACGCAAGTGACGCGATGCACTGGCACCCGCAGTTTATGAAAATACGGCTCGAAGACTGGGTCCATTCCCTTGAATGGGACTGGGTGATCAGCAGACAACGATACTTCGCAACACCAATACCACTCTGGGAATGTGAATCCTGCGGTGAAGTCGTCCTGGCACGACCAGAGGATTGTTACATAGATCCAACAATCGACAAACCCCCTGTAGAGAACTGTCAGAAATGCGGTGGTTCTTTGAAAGGCTGCGAGGATGTCTTTGACACCTGGATGGATTCTTCCATCTCCCCGTTATACAACACGTTCTGGCATCGCGATGAGAAGAAATTCAAACAACTTTATCCTATGTCTGTTCGACCCCAGGCACATGATATCATCCGCACCTGGGCGTTTTACACAATCCTTCGCTGCACGCTGCTGACTGATGAAAAACCTTTTGAGAACATCATGATGGGTGGATTCATCCTCTCAGAGGATGGCACCCCGATGCATGCCAGCCTTGGAAACGTCATCGATCCCCTCGAAGTCATCGATGAATATGGGACTGACTCCTTCCGTTGTTACGCAGCTAGTTGCGCACTAGGCGAGGACAACCCGTTCCGAAGAAAAGACGTCGTCCGTGGGACGAAACTACTGCGAAAACTCTGGAACGTGCAGCAGTTCATCGGCAACATCACTAAAGAAGGAAAACCAAGCAAACCAAAAAAACTCCAAGACATCGACCAGTGGATTCTTACCAAATACAGCAAACTTGTTACCAGCTGCACCAAGCAGATGGATGTGTTTGAGTACTCAGCAGCCATGAAAGACATCGAATATTTCCTCTGGCATGAGCTTGCGGATCATTACCTTGAGATGATCAAAGGATCCCTGTATAATAAAGAAAATGTGGAAAGCATCCAGTACACGTTATACACCGTCGGATTGGGAATTCTGAAGCTCTTCGCCCCGTTCTTCCCCCACATCACTGAAGAGATCTATCATGATTTTTACAAAACCTATGAAGGTGACGCAAGCATCCATCTTGCGGCATGGCCAAAGACAGTCCTTATCGATGAAGAAAAAGAGCAAGCTGGGGAGACTGTCAAGGAATACATTGCAAAAGTCCGAGCATGGAAAAGCGAGCAAGGAATTGCACTCAATGCACCTATACCTGCTCTTGCTACCTATGGACCCTCGGAGATCATCACCAGACTAGACGGAAACGGGCCGATCATTTTTTCCACCCTGCGATATCCACCGACTCATGTATTCATCCCAGGAAAACCAGAGATCCAGGAGACCATCACCGCAGTAGAACCTGTGTTTGCCAAACTTGGTCCAACGTTCAAAAATGATAGTTCCATCATCGTCCAATGGATAAAGACACATCAAGAAGAACTGATCATGAAGATAGAAAGCGGCAAAGATGTCCTTATTTCAGAGATCCCCGGGATAAAAACAAAAACAAAGGAAGCCTTACACAAATCCGGGTACTTAAAAGTGAAACGTGAGGTAGGCTTGAAAGGCAAAAAAGGAAGCACCATCGTATCCTTTGATGGGTATTATGTTGAACTTGAGAGGAAAACACCATGAGAATAACACGGAAGATATTACGAAGCTGGATGATTAAAATCATCGCGATTCTGATTGTTCTTGGGATGATTCTTACTGGATTTGTCGTCATCCTCTGGAATTAATCCTTCTTTCAGAAATCATTTTTCAAAACCCTAGGTTTTTCTAATAAATCGAAAGACATTTAATCCTCTTTTCTTTGAAGGGGAAGACGTGGAGTGTTAATTTTTATGGCAGAAAATCCAAAGAATCAACAGAATGAAAAACAAACCAAGACCATGAACAGATGGGTCATTGTCCTTGGAGGAATCCTTATCCAACTCGCCCTTGGAGCGATCTACGCATGGTCTGCGTTCACCACCCCTTTACAAGGCGCAACCGGAAGCCCAAGTGAATTTGCGTTTACCAAAACAGAGACACAGGCGATCTTCAGCGCAGGATTACTGACCTTTGCTATTTTTACGATCCTTGGAGGCAGACTGCAGAATAAATATGGGTCGATGAAAATAGCGTTATCTGGCGGAGTCTTACTCGGTCTTGGATATATCCTTGCAAGTTTTGTTGGTGCATCGTTCATCGGAAAGCTTGCCTGCATCGGCATCATCGCAGGAGCAGGGATCGGTCTTGCTTATGTCGTCCCCATCGCAGTAGGCGTCAAATGGTTCCCGGACAAAAAAGGCTTAGTCAGTGGCCTAGCAGTCGCCGGCTTTGGATTCGGAGCGTTCATCTGGATACTGCTGGCAAACCCACCAAGTATTCTTGGGTTTAGCGGATTGATCACCAAACAAGCTGGTGCGTATACCATTGCGAACGTCGATAATGCATTCCGCTTATATGGCATCATGTTCCTGATTCTTGTTGGCATCGGCTCCCTGGTCATGAAAAGCCCACCCGCCGGTTGGAAACCAGCTGGGTGGAACCCACCTGTCCTTGACCAAAAAGATAAAAAAACCGGGTATAGCTGCAAACCCCGGGAGATGTTAAGAAAAAAAGAATTCTATCTCCTCTGGATGATGTTCATCATCGGGGCTCTCGCAGGTCTTATGGTGATTGGCAATGTTCAGAACTTCGCGAAAAGCACATCTGATGGGTTCACCGCCTATGGGTTCAGCGTCACAGAAGCTGCTGATTTCGCTGTGTTAGGTGCTGCGATTTGTCTGCCTATCTTCAATGGGGCAGGCAGGATCGTCTGGGGTCAGGTCTCTGACCGGATAGGACGACGCAAAGCACTCCTCTCCATGTTCTTGTTCCAGGCTGTGATGATGATTGTTTTTTTCTACACCACCACAAACCCGTATTTCTTTTACATCGTCGCTGCATTGATAGGGTTTAACTTCGGTGGGAACTTTGCGTTATTCCCAGCGGCATGCGCTGATTCCTTTGGAGCAGAGAACCTTGGGTTGAACTACGGGTTTATCTTCACTGCCTATGGGATAGGAGGGACCGTTGGCCCATTACTGGCTGGTGCTGTTCAAGATGCAGGCATGAGCTTCCTGTACGCATTCATACCCGCAGCAATCATGTGTTTCATAGCCGCTGGTCTCGCGGTAATCTATAAGGATTCTGTACAGAAAAAAACAGCGTAAAAAAAAACAACTAAAAAAGACGATTGTGAGAAAGCATTCGTTCTTTCTTCTTTTTTTCTTTTATAGCATCAAAGGATCTTATGAACAGTCCAGTGATCATCTACCCACAAGCCGATCACCGGAATCTGAAAACCCCAGGATTGTATGGTTTGAACTGCTGTCTTGATTTGTTCGAGTTGTGTTTCCTTATCTACTGGGTTGCCTGCGCAGTCAAAATGACCGATAATCGCTATCTGGGTGGACGCGTGTTTCAGAACTGAGATCTCGACTCTTTTTTTCAGAGATTGGAGTAAATCAGTTTGATTGTTCTCCGCGAGGATCTTATTTGGACCTGGTTCTGTTATCATGTCGACAAAATCAGCGGTAGTATGTTTTTTCATCCAGTCGATCACCGGCAGTTGGACACGACCGTCCATACAGTTGATCGCGGTTACGAATTTCTTTGTACTCATCTATCTCACCTCATATTATAGTTCTATCAGTTGATACGAAGAGGAACCTAACCCGATTTGTTCACCATACCTGATTTGTTTCAGAGGATCGATTTTATTGACTTTTTTAAAGACATTCTCTTTGACTTTATCAATGAGGTCTAATGATGCTTTATCGATCGCCACCGGATCATCACTCAGCAGATATCCAATGTCAGGACATATGATAGGTCCTGCGTTTGGATCGCAATCGCAACCTTTCGCTATCCGTTTCAACTCATTCAGATACAGAACGGTTTTTCCCTGGACACAGGCTTTTGCGGAGCAGGCCAGAAGAAACTGTAGATCCGCGTCTTGGAACGATAACGCTTTGGATGGACAGGCATCAACGCAGGCACCACACCCAAAACACTTCTGCTCATTATACTCCCATGACTCTTCATCTACTTTGATAGCCTCAAACGGGCACACTTCAGCACACACCCCACAATAGGTACAGGCATCCTTCTGATATACAGGGTAGCTACTATCATGGATTTTTATTTTTGTTTCTTTGGTGACCCCACCCATGCCGAAGTTCTTGATAGCCCCACCCATCCCTGATTGGATATGTCCTTTCACATGGGAGAGCGCAAAGATATGGGTTGCATGCTTAAGATGGTCAGCGACTTCGTATGTTCTGCCTTCGACCTCTGTTGGTACACCAGTATCATCGATGATGACGTCACAACCGACTTTTTTTCTGGTGAATCCATGGTGTTGTGCAAGGTTTTGATACTCAGCCTTCGTGTATCGAGACCCGTGGTAAGCAACGGTCGTATCAAATAGAAAAGGATTGGCATGAGCTTTTTTTAATTGCTTAACAACATCTTTTACTAATTCCGGTTTGACAAAATACGGGTTGTTCTCTTCTCCCATATGGAGTTTGACTGGTACTTTTTTTCCTGCGAAACCGGCTAAAGAGAAGAAGCTGAGAGCATCGGGGAGTTTTGCGATATCTGTGAAGAAGACGACCTTGTTCATCCGATTTTTTTCTCCCATTTTTTGAGTTTTAGAACACTGCCAAGCGATCCACCCTGTTTGATTTCCTCTCGGATGCGATTCTCCTGTTCTTTGACATCGAGTGCACGGTTCGCTATTTCTTGTGCGATTTCCTGAGGTACGACAACGACCCCGGAATCATCTCCGATGATCCAATCACCGGTGCGTACAGTCTGATTCCCACACGTGATTTCAGCACCGATCTCCCCAAGTCCTTTTGGTTCGCCGGCATTCGGGACGATATAGCGTGAGAAGACTGGGAATTTGATTTTCACTAAATCATCATAATCACGGACGGCTCCATCGATGACGACGCCAGCAAGACCTCGAAGCTTCGCACTCCATGTCGCAAGCTCCCCCCAGACCGCGGTTCTGCCTTGGTTCACATCTACCACGATGACACTACCTTTGTCTGCTTTATCGATTGCCTCGATGGGTTTTGCCCAGTCACCATCGATGGTGCGCACAGTCAGTGCACGACCCACCATGTGAAATCCAGAAATGATTGGTCGTATCCCTTGTAACGCGCCTTGTTTATGCATCGCATCAGAAATGTTCGGTGTCGAAACCATCATGAACGCTGCTTTCAGTTCAGTCTTATCATATTTTTTATATAAAACGGTCTTTACTGCCTTCTTTTCAAGCATTGTTTTTTTTATGGTGCGTGTCGCTTCTGTGATGTTTTTTGCTTTAGTAATCGCCCCACCAACAATAATAATCTGTGCACCGGCTGTGACGACCTCGGGGACTGTTTCACTGTTTAAACCACCTGCAACCGCAACTGGGAGGGTGGTGTGTCTGACGAGTTCTTTGAGGATCGATAACGGTTTTTTTCCATGCATCTGCTCATCAATCCCGATATGAATGCAGAGGTATTCTGCTCCTAGTTTTTCTACTTCTTTCGCCCGTCGTATCATATCTGGTGTGCTGAGAAGGTCTATCATGAGTTTTGCACCGTATTTCCGTGCTGATGTACACGCATCTCTAATGGTAGCGTCATCTGCTGCGGCAAGGATGCTTATGATATCGGCTCCTGCTTTTGCTGCCATCTCTGTTTCAAGAGCACCGGTATCCATGGTTTTCATATCAGCGACGATTGTTTTGTCTGGGAAGTGTTCTCGTAGCTGGCGGACGATGTCCATGCCCTCGCTTTTTATCAGCGGGGTTCCTGCTTCAAGCCAGTCTGCTCCACCCTTCACCGCGTCATAGGCGATCGCTAGTGCTCTGTCTGCGTTCAGAATGTCTAATGCTACCTGTAACAGTGGTTTCATTGGAAGGAGAATAGATGTGTCTTATTTAAAAAGTAATGCCTCTGGGACGGAGTGCTTCTGATGGTGGGTGGAACGTATTTTCTTGGTTGTTTGGTTTTTGCCAAACGTATTCTGACAGTATATAAAGAATGAGGGACATAATCGGAATTGAGGTAATAAATATGGATTCAGGAGTAAAACAATTCCTTGGATTGCTGATCGTCGTGTCGACCGTCGTTGTCCTAGCAAAGATTTTCCTTCATTTCTAACCTGTTTTTTCTTTTTAATAAAATTATATAT
>DATMWV010000281.1:0-12243 GCA_035562195.1 Thermoplasmatota archaeon | reverse complement strand
TATTTTCATATTCCTTAATTTATATGGAGGAATGAGTTTGAAGCGAGAATTTGTATTAATAATAATCTTTAGTTTATTGACGCTAGGGACCTTCAGTCAAACTGTCAACGCTACACCTCTTATATCAATTAAAGTCTCAATTAATATTGATGTTAATTCAGAAGGAGATGAACATTCGTGCGCAGATAGATTTTATGAAGCTCTTGATTACAGTTGGATTGTAGGTTCTCAGAAATATCAGTTTAATGCTGAATATACGGATATCACATTATTACTGAATGAATATAATCAGGAACTAAATACTTATGATGTCCATATGGAGACGGGTATTCAACAAACACAAACGATAGATGGTGCCTATCAATTTTTCCCGCTCCTTGCATTTTATTATGACGAAACTGGTAAACGTCATTACGTAGATCCAAACGAATTTAATAAAAATTTGAAAGAATATGTTGAGGATGGTCATGGTTATGTCGGGCATTGCAGTTCCGCGGGTTATGCAGTAACATTATCACAAAATGCAAATACCCTATTAGAGGATATGGCTGACAAAGTCGCTTTCCTTGATCTGGATGATGATATAAAAGAAAAATCGTACATTGGATTTCCTATTGTCTATGAGCATCTGAAATGGGTTTTCCGTGAGAATAAAATTCCGATTCCATTTCCTAGAATGCCGTCGGAACCTGAACTTATCGGCCATCCTGCTTTTTTTGAGTATATGTCTCAAAATCATAATCTTGATCAATATCTCCTTTGCGGTTTCCCGACGGATCTTATCTTATTAGATCACAGTCATCCGATATTCAAGGATTATCTCGAAGATACATGGCGTGTTCGATATGGTGGTGGAATGTCCTTCGATGTCGATGATGATGCTACTTATGTCTCAAAATTAACCTCTTATCCTTCTAATGCAAATAGTAATATTAAATTTGTTGCCTGGACATTTCCTTTTATGATAACACGAATCCCAAAATTGCTATTGCCTAATTATGATACATTGACGTTATCGAGAATAAAAGCCGCCTATTTAGGACAATATTTAGCGGATGGCGACGTACAACGTGTGACCACTGCCTATAATCAATTTCCATGCGACCCGACTGATTGCGGTGGTCTCCTCTCACAGACAGACTCACAAGGAGGTTGGTTTTATAATCTCACTGGATGGCGGCAATACCCACGGCTAGGAACACCAGCGGATATCAAGTATATTGATCCTCACTTGGATAACAACTTTTCAATGCTTGCTTTCAATTACCCTGAAGGCGCTTCAGACGGTGGTAGAGTCTTTCTTAGTGGATGTCATCCAGAGTTATCAGATTGGGATACCACCCAAAATTATTACCACGACTCTGCTGATGCTTCTGGTACTAAATGGAGAGAGCTCTCCATGTATAATGGTCTCGAATTTTGGAAGGAGGACATTGGAATTCCGGGGTATACCGGTGATGATCGGTTAATGACCCTTAGTGATACACGTCAATTGGGAAATGCCTGGTTCATCCAAAGAGAAGCCGCCTGGGCTTCTAAGAAAGTACCTGACGCTGAGCTGCCCCCAGTCTATGGAAGATCACAAGTCGTCGATATCGATCCACTGTTGCAACAGGGTCCAGCCGTATTACTAAAATGCTGTGTCGGCAAATACGACAATGAAGCGTGGTATTCAGAAAACCTCTCCCTCTACTATAGATACAAAGGCCCTAACTCAAATTATCAATGGACCAGCTGGACACGATATTCCTCAACTCATCAAATACCTTACCAATTTCAGTTCGACTCAAGTTTAGCTTTAGGAAATGGACAGTATGAATTCTACTCCCTCTTCAATACCTCTGGAATATCAGCAGTAAACGAATCTAGCCCACCAGGAGCCGACGCCTCCTGCTACATCGGAGGAGATATTTATGCCGACTACACCCGCGATATAAACCTCCCTTATGTAAATCAAACCGTGCAGTTCACGAGTCAATCCATCACCAAAGAAGGCACCCACATCACCCAATACAGCTGGTCATTCGGAAATGGAGACGGTGCAATTGGAGAAGACCCCTATATCAATTATATATACACAGAACCAGGCACCTACACCGCAAACCTCACAGTCACCAACAACCAATCCCAACAAGACACCATCCGGTTAAATATCACTGTTCTTAACAACCCCCCTCAAGCATCCTTCAACATTTATGAGAACCTCTCCTTAGCCAATAATTACAACAAAATCCTCCCCATCAATACTCAGATAGCCCTTTATGATACATCAACAGATTCAGATGGCTTAATCGTCAATAGAGGCTGGGATTTCGGTGACACAGAAACCTCATATGTACGAAACCCGACCCATAATTACACACAAAGCGGCTCATACATCATTACATTATGCGTTACTGATAATGACGGAGGAATAGACACGAGAAAAGGTAACATAACGATTTACGACACTATGGCTGACACCCACCTCACCAGCGACAACGCTTCGGCATACAAATGGAAAACCATTCAAAAAGCCATTGACAACACCTCCACCAATGGAATTATCTACGTCACATCAGGAACCTACAATGAAAACATCTCGATCCCTAAATCACTTATCATTTTTGGATACGACAAAGAAAGCACGATTATCCATGGCAAGATTACCATTACCACACCCCATGACTACGAACTCCCTGCCAACGACACCGGTGAATGGTTCCTTATTATGAACAACACCGACCTCCTCCTCCACTGCAATAACGACAGCACCGTCGGAGAAAATTACGTGACCTCACCGACGATCCACGATTACTCAGATAACAACCGTACCGTCATAAACAATGGTGCCACCTGGACCACAACCACCACCAAAGGCACCGGCAGCTTCTCCTTCGACGGCACCGACGACACCATCAACCTCACCACCATCCCTGCCCTCACCTCCAGAAACACCACCTTCTCCGCTTGGATCTACTGGACCGGCGGCGGTACAGGCATCAAACCAATACTCACCCAACTCAAAACACCCGCCCAAGGTTACAGTCTCGCCATCAACGACACCACCGACAAACCCACCCTTCAACTCAACACAACTACCATCACCTCACCCACACCCCTCACCTCAGGATGGCACAACATCGTCGCCACCCACAATACAACCACCATGGCTCTCTACGTCGACGGCGTCTCCAAGGCAACCCAAAACCTCGCCGGACGAGGTACGACCACAAGAGGCTTCATTGGCTACGATAACACCAGCCACTATTTTAGCGGGAAAATCGATGAAGTCGCCATCTGGAACCGTACGCTCACCAGTGACGAGATCTACAGTCTCTACAACGAAAACATCGGCGTCATCCTCCAGAGTCTCACAATCGAAAACAGCTCGTCTTATGCCATCATGCCATGCAACCATACCGAAATACTCGACTGCACCATCAAGAATTCCTCCATCGGCATCACCATTAATAACCTCGCCAGCGTCCGCATCAGTGACTGCAATATCACGAACTGTGATACCGGCATCCATGTCAACGACTCCACCCCGGATCACTTCAACCGTCTCCGGTTCGTCACCTGCAACATCATCAACGTCACCCACGGTATCATCGTCAACAACTCCAGCAACATCACCGTCATCCACACCCTTGTCGACGGCAGCCAGGACAACCTCACCTTCAACGGCGGTAACTACCAAGCCCTCTTCGTCACCGACACCACCACACCCCAAAACATCAAACCAACGACTCCCATCATTACTGGCACCACCCTCGGTGACCCAGGCAAAACCTACCAATACAGTGCCCGCAGCAACGATGCCAACCACGACCAACTCGTCTACCTGTTCGACTGGGGCGACGGCAATACTACCGGCTGGCAGAACTTCACCCAGCCAAATATCACAGTCAAAGCTTCGCATAGCTGGGTACATGAAGGAGGATACTTTGTCAACGTCACCGCGAAAGACATCTTCCAAAATGAAAGTGACACTGCAGTCCTCCTCTTCCGCACCGAAAACCTCCCGCCCATCATCCACACCGTCTCCAACACACCCGGTACAGTTGGCTTCGGTGGCAACATTACCATCACCACGAATGTTACCGACAACATGACTAGTAATCACAGCGGTATTAATACCGTCACTGTTAATACGACCTATCCCGACCAATCCCACCACAACTTCACTATGACAGAAACCACGAACAATACCTATACCCTCATCTTCACTGATACATGGTTACATGGCCGCTACAACTACACCATCTGGGCAATGGACAATGCGTACAATACCGCCACCTCATCCCAACACCATTTCTATGTCAACACCACCGCTAACCTCACGGTCTCCACTCTAAAAAACACTTATTCCAGCACCGAATACATCAACATCACGGACCCGCCGAACCCACCCGAGAACTACACGCTGGTTGATCGTGGACTGACATGGGATGAATATTACAACGCCGATACTGGGCAGAACATCCTTGAAATCTCTGCTGGGCCAATAAACTACCAAAACGATACCAACACCTGGACACCAATCAATAATACCCTCACTCATCTCGCATCCGACCATCCCGCTTATGTCTATGGATATCGACAGGGAAATGATCGTGGATTGTTCGGCGCTTATTTCAAATCCAATGCGCAGCTTGATTGGCCTGTGGCTTTCACCTATAACCGGTCAGACGACCCTACCACGGATGTCGTCAGAAGTAAGCTTGCGGGGGTTGGATACCTCGATCCCCAAAATAACTGGGCATATCATTATCTGCAGAACGTGCAGAGCAGCCAGGGTCAGATCAGTGGTGATTCCTTTATCTATGAAAATGTTTTCACGGGTACCAATGTGGTCTACACCTATGAAAACACCAGGTTGAAGGAAAACATCATCCTTAGTAATACCACAAAGAATGTGTTACTGAACCATCCGCCGTCACTCTATGGCCTTAGCAATAACTCGTTCTTGGTGTTCATCACCAAGCTGGATTACCAGAATCTCCATCTTTATAACGCCTCGAATATGATCACCGGCAACCTCACGGTACCAGACGGGCAGATAGATCTCAGAGACTCTGCTGGACTATTGCAATGTTCACTGCCGATCGGTGAAGCCTACGAGCTGATGAACGAATCGATACGACACCAGTTAACCTACCGGATCATCCAGTACAATGGGAACTATTTCCTTCTCTCCGGGTTACGGATCACGGATCTGATGGATATGACGTTCCCCGTGGTCATCGATCCTACCCAGCAGCAAAACACCTGGCTCTCCTCAACCAGCGACGGGTACATCTATAAATCTAGTACGACGAGTTACAATACCGCCTGGACCTCTGGCACAGGGACAGTCTCAAGTTCCGCTGACTACATCACCATTGGACAAAATAAAGGATTTTCGTTTCCCAACCCGACCTACTACGTCTACCGCGGATTCCTGCTTTTCAATACATCCTCGCTTCCGTCCAATGCATACATCGACAACGCAACACTCTCATTATATAAGAAGGGTGATAACTCGACCACTGACTTTACCATCACAGTGCAGAACGGACAACCCACCTACCCGCACGATCCCCTCCAGTCTGGGGATTATGACAAAAGTCGCTACATGGGCAATGGCGGTGGTCTTAACACTACTAGCTTTGTGAACGGTAGGAATAATATCATACTCACCAATCATAGTTGGATCCAGAAGGCTGGGATGACCAAGTTCTGCCTCCGAAGCAGCCGAGATATCAGCGGCACCACTCCAACCGGGAAAGAATACATTGATGTCTACAGCAAAGAGAAAGGAACATCCTACGCACCGAAACTGGTGATCAACTACCGGAACCAATCGAAGATCAAAAATACCGGATCGACCAACATAAAAGGATACCTGTTGATACAGGTTCAGTTCTACAACACCTCACAAAGCAAATGGCTGATGGACAACGATACAATCAATGAGACCACACCACGCACCATCAACAGCGGTAATCAGCTTGCGCTTGACACGATTTTCAACGGGAAAATCAGAGCATCAAATCTTCAGCATGGGACAGGAACGTATCGAGTCTATGCTGCATTCAGAGATCCTGAAGGGAACATCCTGAAAACAAATGATGGAACTGAGTTGAAAGCCTGGTGGCAGTTCAGCAAAACCTAATGTAGCAATATCGAAGTGATTAAAACCGTGGAAATCAGGTTATTACTGCCTGATTTTCCTTATCTTCTTTCTTATTGATTATTAGGAAGTATTGTGCAAACAAAAGAGTAAAAAAAGTACAGGGGACGAGATATGAAGAGTTGAATCTCTTCTGCAAGGTTATTGATGTTAATCATTCGTAGAAAAACATTGAGTCTTAAAAAACCGTGTTAAACCTTGTCTGCAAATACCTATAACCATTTTTTTTTTTATATGATAACGTGATGGGAGGGGTGTATTGACCAAGGGGAGAAAAATGGGTTTATTCTTCTATTATTGATTTATAGGCAGAATAATAAAAACCCATTGTATTGGATTGAATCAAATCATCCGTAGTTATTTTTCCTTGGCGTTCTTTTTTAATATACTCCTTTACTGAGATTTTTGCTTTTGAATATTTCAACTCCATGATCTTCCAGAGATAGGTTTCAACCTTGATTAACCAGTCATTGAGATTTTTTTTCTCCTCAGCAGAGAGATTCTTAATTACATCTAAAGGAACACCACATAAAAAAAATGTATTATTCTCCTCCAGGGGGCATGACCTATCTCCTCGTTTTAAAGGATTGAAACCATCGGGATTATCGAGATAGAATCTATAGAGAGATTCACTAGTAATAACCATATTATCATCCCATTTATGGAGAACAGCACTGATACGTCTTTTCTCCAGATCCGTCCAATATTTTCTCGACAGATAATACTTCCGATATTTGGGTTTTCCTTCTATATCAACCCATTTTTTTCGAATCAACACACCAAGTATATCATTCAGATGTTGCGGCCTTTTTATACATCCTCTTTTCACCTCATGGGATAATTTTTGTTCTACCGTTTTTAACTTTTTTTTCTGAAGGTAGAGCGCATGGATACCGTTTCCTGGCGGATTTTTTAAAAGAAACTGGGAAAAAAAATCTTTCGCCACTTGTTCTGTTTCATAATTCATTTTTAATTGTTTACTCTTTAATGCATAGAGAAAATGGAAATGTTGCAACCCGATTCTTCTGCCATCCAGATAACCATATATTTTGAGCAGATTCAAGATCGACCGATACGGTTCTTTGATCAATATTTTCTGGTTGCTTATACGCGGCATTTTTATACGTCTCCTTTTGTTAACGTTTTTAAATGAGTAAAAACATTATAAACTTACCGTATATAAAGATACCCATACGGGACATTTTCCCATTCGCATCATAATGAAGCGATATCACAGAGAAACAGGTGAATCAAAACGTGAAGAACCCTCAAGAAAACTCTCTTAAACATCCAAACGATTCAAAATACACCAGATCATCTGATTTGGGTGGAGGTCAACAAGAAAAATGGAATACTATTCTCACACAAAGAGGCCAACACTCTATCGAACAAAAAAATCCACAACAAGATGTGGAGGAAATGGGTGAACTAACAAATGTAAACAAATATTTAGATGTTGAAAAAATCAAAAACCCATATATCATCGACCCAACGCAATACAAGACACAAGAAGAGCTTTTCAACGCCATCAAACACTGGTGGATCGTCAAATACCGAAAAAACGAAAACACCATCAAAGACAGACTCCGCTACGCAAAAAACATGGCAGCACACCACGTGTTTCCCATCAACTGGTTCGAACTCAACCCCCTCCAAAGTATCGCCTACCTTGAATACAAAGAATACCAAGAATACAACGATGAACGAGGGAAACACCAGATTATCAACGAATGGAAAACCATCAAAACCTTCGCCAAAGCCTTCGGCATCAACATAACTCTCTGGGGATACATACCACCCAGTCCACCAAAACCCAAGGTTCAAATCATACCACTCCCCGGCACCACCTACCAAATGATCCAACACACCTACTCAAAAGACCTGTACAAAAACGCGCTCATACAATACATCCTCATCCACGGTTTTCTCATCGGATGGAGACCAGGGGAACTGCTCATCCAAAAGGTAAGTGATGTCTTCCTTGATGACGGCTACCTCGTTATCACCGAAACCAAGAAGAACCGACAACCCAGGCAGGTCTTCCCGGAACCCGATCTCATGACGAATCTACGAAGAAAAAGCATGAAAAACTGGATAGAACACTGGCGGCCCAAGGTAGAAAACCAATACAGCCAAGACTATCTTTATCTACAAGCCAACGGCAAACCATTCACCGATGCGTACCTTAAGAAATTCTTATGCCAAAACGTTAAACCAGTCTGGTGTTACTACCACCCGTATGTAATGCGGCATTGGTGCGCGATCGCACGACTGATCAAAAGTAAGGTGGATACCAAGAAGTGGGATATATGGGATGTCAAAGAATGGCTCGGGCATGATAAGGTCACGACAACCGAGGGGTACGTACAGTTTGCAAAGCAGTATCATCGCAATGCGCCGTACGATTGGATTAAAGCCCTCTTGAAATTCCATGTTGATACCTACGGCGTGGGACAAGAAAAAGGCTTAAATTCGAAAACACCCCTGAATACCTTGGTTTCGACTGGAAACAACGGGAGTGGAAGGGTATGCTCCTGTCGGGATTCGAACCCGAGTCGAAGCCTCGAAAGGGCCTCATGATTGGCCGCTACACCACAGGAGCTAATTTTCTATTCAAGTTTCCGGGATTAGAATTATCCTATATAACTTTTTCACGTTTGTGAAACCTTATATCATACAAATGAGTTTACCTCTGATGAGGTGTGCTCGTTGGTAGATAGGAAACTTGTTAATAAAGTCTCTGATGAACTCAAAAAACATCAGGTGACTGTAGCAACCGCAGAATCATGTACCGGTGGTCTTCTTGCGCATACCCTTACGAACATTTCTGGAAGTTCAGAATATTTTGATCAAGGTGTTATTTCCTATAGTAATAAAGCAAAAATAAAGTTACTCGGTGTCCCTGAAGGATTAATAAAAAAACATGGTGCGGTTAGTGAAGAAGTGGCAGCAGCGATGGCACAAGGCATACAACAACATGCATCGGTTGACTATGGTCTTTCCACGACCGGTATCGCAGGACCGACCGGAGGAACCAAACAAAAACCAATCGGATTAGTGTACATCGCCATAGCAACCAAGGACCGCGTTGTTGTTAAACGATTTCTCTTCTCAGGAGATCGCCTCAGCAATAAAGAAAGTTCTTGTACCGCTACTTTAGATCTACTATTAGAACTGCTCTCTCAGAAAAAGAGTTGAAAAATGTGCTGACAATCGATGGATCCTACGGTGAAGGTGGTGGACAAATCGTCCGCACCGCGGTTGCCTTATCGGTTCTTACGAAGCAACCACTCGAGATAACCAATATTAGAGCAGGACGTCCGATTCCTGGATTACGTCCACAACATTATACCGCACTCTCCTGCATACGAACCATCTGTGATGCAGAGGTAAACGGTCTCGCTATACATTCAACAAACTTGAAATTCACCCCTCATGCCATCAAACCAGGGACCTATACCTTCGATATTGGGACTGCCGGAAGCATGACACTTGTGTTCCAGGCTTGTTTGCTTAGCGCATTTCACTCCTCAGAACCTCTTACCATTATCCTGCGAGGAGGAACCGACGTGCGATGGGCGCCATCATGGGATTATTTTGCCCATATTTTCATCCCATTAATATCAAAAATCGGGATTAAGACCGACATCAAATTACTCAAACGTGGGTACTACCCGACCGGTGGTGGAGAGGCGGCAATGACCATTCATCCTGTTGAAAAACTTCTTCCATTTTCAGCACAAGACCCACAGAGCTTTACTGAAATGTCTGGCATTATCCATCGCGCGAACCTTCCTGACCATATCAGCACACGAATGAAACATGCAGCGATAAAGACCGCTCTGAAACAGAATCTTCGTTCTACCATCCAGATCGAGGCAGCACCCTCGTCATCCACCGGTACGGGAATCACCCTCTGGTCAGAATCAGAGCGAACAATCCTTGGATCAACTGTCCTTGGGGAAAAAACACTGTCCGCTGAAACAGTCGGGGAAACAGCGGCAAATCATCTGATCCAGGAGATACATAGCGGAGCGACGCTTGACCGCTACGCGATTGACCAGATACTCCCCTACCTTGTTCTTGCACCGAAAGGATCTGCTTGTCTCATCAGAGAAATCAGCAATCACACCCAGACCAATATGTGGCTTATCAAACAATTTTTTCCTGTGGATTTTGAGGTAACACCACAACAAAATGCTCTTCGGATAGTTGTCAAATAAAACACAAATTTAAATACAAACAATATATTTGTTTGTTGAACGAATCGATTTAAAAAAATTAGATACATATCACGTGATGGGAATGCAAGAAATAAAAGAAAATATCACAGAGGAGAAACCGAAAATCACTGCATCAGATGATCGCTATCGTACGTTGTTCGAACGGATCAACGCAGTTGCATTTCTGACCAGTTTTGAGGGGCAAATCCAAGAGGCAAATCAAAAATCCTATGAGTTTCTCGGCTATGATTGGAACGAACTGCTCCGCTTGACATTACAGGATGTTCTGTCGAAAGACGTTGATTGGAAACAGTGTCATGATGAGCTTGCAGCCCGTGGATGCTTGACGTTTGAATCCGAAACCGTCTGTAAAAACGGGGATCATTTCCCGGTGGATGTCAATATCTCCATTTTTAGGATGGATGGTTCTTTAGTGATGTTTGTTTTACTTTGGGATATCACAGAACGGAAGAAACAGGAGAAACGCTTGAAGGAGAGCGAAAAGAAGTATCACGGGTTGTTCGAATATACCACCGATGGGATTTTTGTCCTTGATGCTCATGGTGATATCCTTGACATCAACACCCGCATGTGCGAGATTCTGGATGTGATGAAATCCGCAGTTCTGAATAAAAATTTGTTTAACATGGATTTGTTGACCGCAAGATCACTCCCTGCGGTCATTCAACAATTTGAGCAGCTTCTCTCACAGAAAGTCGCAGCAACTTATACGACGGAAATAAAGAATCGGCAAGGGCGGGTCTTGGAAGTAGAGATCAGCTCGTTCTTCTTAGTAAAAAAAGATAACGAGGTTGATAGTTTTGTATTAATTGTCCGTGATAACACCGCAAGAGAAGAATCTGAACAGAAACAACGACAGGAGCATGAATTATTTACAACCTTACTGGATAATCTTTCTGATTCTGTCACTTTTAAGGATGATCAGCATCGATTCATTCTCGTCAATAAAACTGATGCGGTCTATGGGAATGTTACTCCTCAAGAGCTCACGGGGAAAACCGCTTTTGACTTCCTTGCGAAAGAACAAGCACAAAGGATTCATGATGATGAGGATGCCATCATGCGTTCTGGGCAAGCGATTGTCAATAAATATGAGCGAATACTTCTTGGTGATGGGGTGGAGCGTTTTCTGTTCTTATCGAAAATTCCTCGCTATAATGACGAAGGTGAGATAATCGGGACGATGGGGCTGACAAGGGATGTGACCGAATGGAAACAAACGGATGAAGAGTGTACGAAAAATCAAGCAATGTTGCAGATGCTTCTAGATACAATTCCTGATTCTGTGTGTTTTAAAGATAGTGAGCATCGATTCGTTCTTGTGAATAAGGCAATGACAAAACGGTTTATGGTTCAGTCTGAGATGATGATTGGGAAGACAGATTTTGATTTTCTCCCAGCCGAGGAAGCACAAAAAACCTCTGAAGAGGAAACTCGGATAGTTCAGACGGGGGCATCGATGATTGATTCTGTCGAACGGATTGTCGAGAAGGATGGTTCGGAGCACTGGTATTCGGTGACAAAGGTCGCTTGGTGTGACCCTGGCGGGAAGATCATCGGCACGCTTGGTCTGTATCGAAATGTGACGGAGCTGAAAAAGATACAGGAGATAAAACAATAATTCCATAATATTTTCTTCGGGTCCAGTCTTCGGTTGGAACAGTGTTGTTTTTCTTTATAATCTGTTGAGAATACCATGATGGTGTGATGTTTTTATAAGACAGATAGACAACAGATGAAACAAAAAACACGTATGGATGGAATAGAAAACGTTTTTGTCATAGAAAATTCTTGTTTGCTTATCTTTATTTTCCTTTCAAATATGGGAAGTTCATTCTGCAT
>DATMWV010000280.1:0-8636 GCA_035562195.1 Thermoplasmatota archaeon | reverse complement strand
GTTCTGTTTATTTGAGTCAAGACCGATGAAATGCACCGGTCCATTGTCAAAGGAATACCAACGCTCATTATGTGGTAGGGAAAAAAAGGAAAAATACAGGTGGCTATAATTTTCATGGTTACCTAGCACGGGATACAGGGTGCTGTTATGCAGAAAAGGTGACGCTGTGAAAAAATCACACCAATCCTTAAGGTTTTTCCCGTCATCGACAAGATCCCCGGTTTTAATAACAAATGCTGGATTTTCTTTCTCTATAGCCTGGGACACTAACAAGACGGTCTGCCATTGGTCCCAGACGCCCTGTGAATCACCATAGGCGACAAATTGGATTGTATCGTTGCGGGGAAATGCAGTCCAAAAAGTATAGAGCGGACTTTCGATTTGATCGGAAACGGCTGTATAATAATACTTCTGTCCCGCTTGTAAACCCTCGATTTTTATCATATGTGTGGTTTTAGTACATCTACATTTTTCCTCTGTAACATTACCAAGGCTCGGACTTCGGCCCCAATGCACCTCGTTTTTGGCAGTCGGTGTTGCTGTCTTCCAGGAAATGAGAAGAGAGTCGGATTGTGACTGTTGGGGATATGGACCTATGACAAACGTCGCAGTACTACCACCACTGCTTAATCCTACAAGAAATAGAAGGAGACATACAACCATTGTTATGACTCGGAAGATCTGCTTTTTAGGCGCTCCATCGTTCATATATAATTACATAAGAGCTGATTTAATATAAATTTTTTGCCGAGAATAAATTTTCATTCGATTCAGATGAAAGAAAGCAACAATCAGATTCTATCAAAACATAGGAAAAGAGCTTCTTTTCTCTTCGGGTAAGAACCGTACAGAACCCTGGTATCTAGTGTACAACAAGACGCTTTAAAGCAAACACACACAATAGGAAGTGAGGAGTGATAAAAAATGATGATTGTTGGTCAAGTATCAAGCCCAGAAGAAGCAAACGAAGTTGAATTCATCGCAAAATCCTTCGTTGTCGCAAACCGCGCACGCGTCCTTGCTTTACGCCTTCGAGAGGTGTAAAAACATGGAGAAAAAAACAAAAAATAAAAAGAACGTCCCAAACGACATCCCGATCGTCTGGGTCAACATCGTAGACGGGGAATAAGACGACCCCCCTACCTATGCTTTTTCTATAGGAATCGATTTTTTATGGTTTTTTTTTGTTGTTTTGCCAGTATCTTTCTCATCAGAATCGCTGATCTTTTTCCCACTCTCAAGGGTCCCATCAGAGAGCTCTTCATCAAGGAGAAGATCATATTCTACCTTGTATTCACCAGGGTCTCCTTCGGAGAACCGGAAGCCTTTCTCCCGGCATAACGCGATCATCGGGTAATTATCCTTCAGGACGACACCGTTGATCTTTGACAGCCTCTTTTCTTCTGCAAATTCAATCAGAAAATCAAGGAATTCAGAACCAAGCCCCTGCCTCTGGCATTCATCAGAAACTACGACAGCGAACTCTGCTTCATCCGGTCTTGCAGGATCCTGAATAAGTCGAGCAACACCTAGGAGTTGTTTTTTTCCGTCTTTTTCTACCTCTGCGACAATCCCCATTTCTCTATCATAATCAATGTTACAGTACCTCGTTCGGACTTCATGGGGCGTGTCTTTGATGATCCTGAAAAACCGGAACCGCACGGTTTCCTCAGAGAATTTTTTAAACATCTCCAACCACATGTTTTCGTCCTCAGGTTTAATCGGTCGGAGTAATACCTTTGTTCCATCCTTCAGTGTGATAGGCTTCATATATTTGGTTGGATACGGGGTGATAATCAGATGCGGATGTTTCTCGAATTCTGGGTCTAGGATAATCCGAGCATCCACCGCAATAAGATCATTGCCTTGTGGAATCAAGGGGTTGATATCTACTTCTTTTATCTCAGGGTGATCAATAATCATCTGTGAAAATTTAATCATGGTTTCTTCGACTTTCTTCATATCGACAGGAGGGACGTTCCTAAATCCTTTCAACAGCTCATACGCCTTGGTCTTCTCGATGATACGCTGAGCTAACGTCTGGTTCAGAGGTGGAAACCCGATCGCACGGTCCTTAAACAACTCCGTGTAAATCCCACCTAAACCAAACAGGATCACAGAGCCAAATACCGGGTCTTTTTTCGACCCAAGGATCAACTCATACCCATGGTTCTTCACCTGTTTTTGAATGGTGACCCCTTGGATCGTTGCTGTTGGGACTTTTTCTTTTGCTTTTTTTACCATCGTCCGGAACGCGGTCTTCACATCATCTCCGCATCGCAAATCAAGGACGACGCCACCGACATCGCTTTTATGGGTAATCTCAGGGGAGAGGATCTTCATCACGATAGGGTACCCTAGTTTCTCAGCGGCTTTCACTGCTTTTTCTTCATTTTCTGCAATCATCGGTGTCGTGGTATTGATTCCATATAATTCCAAAAACGTTTTCGCTTCACTCTCATTTAACAGAGTCCTTTTTTCCTTCGCTGCGAGATCTAATATCTTTTTTATGATCTCCGTATGAGCCGGGGTTTTTATGTTCAATTCCTCAGGCGTCTCATATAATTGGGCTAAATGACGTTCATAATGATAGAGATACATGTAGGATTCAACTGCTTCATCAGGCGATGCATAGGTTGGGATATTGTTCTGGTTAAGGATTTCTCGTGCATGATACACGCTTGCCTCACCGATGAGTGATGTAAGAATTGGTTTGGTTGATTTTCGTGCGATATCCACAAGCCGATCCGCAAGTTTCTTCGGATCCGCCATGACCTGAGGAACACAGAGAATTAACAACCCATCGATGCTTTTATCCTCAAGACAGATCTCTATGGCTTTCTGATATCGTTCCTCGTCACCATCCCCGATGATATCAACGGGGTTGGCATGACTCCAATGTGTCGGTAACACTTTATTGAGCTTCTCCATCGTCTCAGGGGATAAGCTTGCAAGCTTCCCGCCTTTCTCGATGATTGAATCTGTGGCAAGGACACCAGGGCCTCCTGCATTGGTCACAATCGCGATGTTCGGCCCCATCGGACGGGGTTGTTTTGCCAAAATAGAGGAACAGTTGAATAGATCCATGATATCCATAACCCGGACGACACCAGACCTGCGGAACGCAGCCTCATAAATCACGTCCTCACCAGCAAGCGCCCCGGTATGAGACGCCGCTGCCTTTGCTCCTTCCTTGTACCGCCCGGATTTAATCACAATAATCGGCTTTGCACGCGCGAACGCTTTCGTCGCACTCATGAACTTCCGTGCATCAGTAATAGACTCGATATAGAGCACAATACTGCGGGTGTGAATATCCATCCCAAAGTAATCTATCAGATCACCAAAGTCGATATCGAGCATCGAACCGACTGAGACAAACGAGCTAAACCCGACTTTCGCAGCCGCAGCCCAGTCCAGGATCGCCCCGCAGACCGCACCACTCTGCGACAGCAACGCAATCGACCCTCGCTCCGGCATGGAGCCAGCAAAGGTCGCATTCAAATTCAGAAACGGCATGATGAACCCAACACAGTTCGGACCGATGATGCGTAACCCATATTTTTTCTTCAGCTCAAGGAGCCGTTGCTCTCGAGCAACACCTTCAGGTCCGATTTCCTTAAATCCCGCTGAAATAATCAAAATCCCTTTGACCCCTCGTACCGCACATTGTTCAACGATATCACAAACGACGGATGCTGGCGTAACAATAATCGCAAGGTCAACGATTTTTGGAACCTCATTGATAGTAGGGTAGGTTTGTACTCCTTGTACACTTTCCCGTTTTGTATTCACCGGGAAAACAACGCCTTCATATCCAGATCCAATCAGATTCCGAAAAATACGATACCCAGCAGTTCCGATAGTTTCACTCGCACCAATAACCGCGATACTTTTTGGTTTGAAAATCTTATCAAGTGTTGTACCATTCATTGTGCTTCCCTCCATATCTTTGGCTGTAGAGCACCGAAGCCTCGAAACTAACATTGATTATATAAGGATATCGTCATCTTTTATTTTATTATAAATAAGAAAATAAAAAAAAAGAAAGAAAAAATCCTTTCAGAATTTAGGACTTCTGCTCATTCATGTTCTTATACGCTTGATATCGAGTCAACGCGCTTTCCTCAAGCTGTTTATGGAGCTTGCTTGCTTCCTCAGGGAATGATTTGACTAACGCAGCGTATCGGACCTCACCCATGAGGAAATCATGGATCGAACCATTCGGCTGTTGATAATCAAGCTGGAACGGGTTTTTCCCCTCAACAGCAAGACGCGGGTCATACCGATATAACGGCCAATATCCTGATTCGACTGCTCGTTTCTCCTCTTCCTGAGTTTTTCCCATTCCTGCTTTGATTCCATGGTTGATGCAGGGTGCGTACGCGATAATCAATGACGGACCATGATACGATTCTGCCTCTCTGATTGCTTTGATGAACTGGTTCTTGTTCGCACCCATTGAAACCGAGGCGACATACACATACCCGTAGCTCATCGCTATTAATCCAAGGTCTTTCTTCTTGGTTTTCTTCCCGGACTCTGCGAACTTCGCAATCGAGCCAATCGGGGTTGCTTTCGACGATTGTCCTCCGGTGTTAGAATACATCTCTGTATCAAAGACAAGGATGTTGATATCCTCATTCATCGCGATCACATGGTCAAGACCGCCATAGCCGATATCATACGCCCAGCCGTCGCCACCAACAGACCAGATGGATTTCTTCGTCAGCATATCCCGGGAGTCCCAGATCTGACCAAGGGTCTCGTCACGGTGCTCTTTTTCAAGTAATGATTTTATTGTCTCACTGTATTGCTTGGATTTCTCCGCATCATGCATGTTCTGCAGCCAACCAGAAAAGGCATCCTTTAACGCCCCCTGGGAGTTCAGAACAGCTTGAGTGATGAGGTCTGCAAGCTTCGCGCGTCGTTGCGTAGTAGCAAGCATCATCCCAAACCCATACTCAGCGTTATCCTCAAACAGGGAGTTTGCCCATGCAGGACCAAAACCTTTTTCATTTGTCGTAAAGGGAACGGATGGCGCGGAGCCTCCCCAAATACTGGAGCATCCGGTCGCATTCGCAACAATCATCCGGTCACCAAACAACTGGGTAATTGTCTTCAAATATGGTGTTTCCCCACATCCAGAACACGCCCCTGAAAACTCTAGGAGCGGTCGTTGGAACTGTGAACCTTTCACTGAATAGGGATCAAAACCACCAGATCGAGTCGGAATCGTCTCTGCGTATTGCTGATAGGGGATTTGTGTAATCAGTTGCGTCGCTATAGGTTTCATCAGCAAGGCTTTCTCTTTCGCAGGGCAGATATCAGCACAATTTCCGCAGCCCATACAATCCTCGGTGTATACCTGAATCCGGAATGAAAGGCCTTCTGCTTCTTTTCCAACTGCTTTCTTCGCGGTAAATCCTTTTGGTGCCTTCTGTAGCTCCTCCGGGGTCAACAGCACAGGTCGAATCGCGGCATGTGGACAGACCATTGCACATTGGTTACATTGGATACATTTGTCGATAAGCCATTCAGGGACGTTGATCGCAACACCCCGTTTCTCGTATTTTGTAGTCCCAGGCGGGAAAATACCTGCAGGAGTGAATACACTCACCGGAAGTTTATCTCCCTGTTGAGCAAGCATCGGGCACATGACTTTTGTGATGAACTCAGGTTGATTTTTCTTTTCTGGTTTTTCAGGTTGTACCGTTCTCCATGAGGTCGGGTAATGTACCTCTTGCAGACCCTGTAACGATGCATCAACTGCCTTCCAGTTCATCTCAATAATATCCTGTCCTTTCTTGCCGTAGGTTTTCGCGATCGCGTCTTTCAGGTAGTGAATCGCCTCGTCAATTGGTAGGACATTGGAGAGTTTGAAAAACACGGTTTGCATGACCATGTTGATACGCCCGCCAAGACCGATGTCCTCAGCTATCTTTACCGCATCGATCGTGTAGAATTTCAACTGTTTCTCCGCAATCGTTTTTTTCAGTGAATTTGGCAGACACTTCTCCATATCCTCTAAGCTCCAAGAGGAGTTGAGAACAAACGTCCCACCCTCACGGATTCCTTCTAACAAATCATATTTATCGACATACGATGGCTGATGGCACGCGATATAATCTGCTTTGTCAATGAGATAGGAGGAGTGAATCGGTGATTTCCCGAAACGGAGATGTGACATGGTGACCCCACCGGATTTCTTTGAATCATAGGCGAAATACCCTTGCACATACATAGGGGTGTTATCACCGATAATCTTGATCGCATCCTTATTCGCACCAACGGTTCCATCTCCACCGATACCCCAGAACTTACAACGAATCAAACCTTCGGATGCGGTATCGATTTGTTCCCCTAGGGGCAGAGACGTGTGTGTAACATCATCCACGATTCCAACTGTGAAATGATTCTTTGGTGAGGGAAGCTTCAAATTATCAAACACTGCTTTAGCCATGGTTGGAGTGAAATCCTTCGAACCGAGGCCATACCGACCTCCAACCACGAGCGGATGGAGATTTTTATCATGAAGCACGCTACAGACATCAAGATACAAGGGTTCTCCAAATGCAGCGGTTTCTTTTGTACGGTCAAGGACCGCTATTTTCTTCACGGTCTTTGGTAACACCTTTATGAAATGATCAACAGAGAACGGGCGATACATTCGGACTTTAATCAATCCGACTTTCTCACCTTTTTTATTGAGGTACCCGACGGTCTCTTCGACAATCTCAGAACCGGACCCCATCATGATCACGATACGTTCTGCATCAGGTGCGCCAACATAATCAAACAGATGGTAGGTCCGACCGGTCAGAACAGCTACCTTTTTCATTTCCGCTTCAACAATCTCAGGGATTTTCTGATAGAAACTATTTGCCGCTTCCGTCACCTGGAAATAGATATCAGGATTCTGTGCTGTTCCTCGCTGATGAGGATGTTCAGGGTTCAATGCTCGTTGTCGGTGTCTCTTGATTGCTTCCCAGTTCACAATCTTCTTGATATCCTCATAGTCAATCATTTCAATCTTCTGGATTTCATGTGAGGTACGGAACCCGTCGAAGAAATGGAGAAACGGCACACTTGATTGTAACGTTGAAAGATGTGCAACTAAAGCAAGGTCCATAACCTCCTGTACAGAGTTAGATGAAAGAATCGCAAACCCTGTTGCTCGTGTCGCCATGACATCCTGATGATCACCAAAGATGGACAAAGCTTGTCCTGCGATTGCACGTCCGGTAACATGAAAAACACAGGGCATCAGTTCCCCGGAGATTTTATACATGTTCGGGATCATAAGCAGTAAACCTTGCGAGGCGGTAAAGGTCGTCGCACATGCACCAGCAGAGAGAGCCCCATGCACCGCTCCAGCCGCTCCACCCTCAGACTGCATCTCTGAGACTTTCAGTATTTGGTCGAAAATGTTTTTCCGCCCGTGGGCAGCCCACGCATCAACCTCTTCACCCATCGGTGATGAAGGCGTGATAGGGTAGATAGCGGCAACATCGCTAAAAGCGTATGCGATATGTGCTGCAGCGGTATTTCCATCAACACTTTTCATTGTTGTTTTTTTCATATGATTTTTTGTTTCCATCATGGTTTGTTGTTTGGTCATGAAAAACACCTCATGAGAAGCAAATCTCATCTGTTTTCTACAAAGGTCCTTATAGACCAACTTATCGGTATCCGGGGTCGCTAGATAAAGATTTGGTTACCAGGAGAAAGATTACAGTGCCCAATACTCGCTCAAGGACTGTTTCAGCTGGGAGACAACCTGTCTGACTGCCTCAGGGTCCGTATCAGGGATGTCCTCTTCTTCAAGATACTCTTTTTTTCCTAAAAGACCACAGAAGACATTATAATACGATTTAATGCATGCACTACTATTATACCCGCCACCGAGCAAAACGAGCAGTTTTTCACAGGTTTCCTTTGATAATTCTGCAACCTGTTTTGCGAGATGATAATAAGTCTGATAGGTAAGATTTAAATCCGCGAGGGGGTCGACATGATGTGTATCAACACCAGATTGGTACAGGATGATGTCTGGTTTGAATTGTCTGGTGACTGGTGGGACTATTTCTTTAAATGCGTTGAAATAACTCGTACCACCGGTACCTGGCGGAAGCGGCAGATTAATCGTATATCCCGCTGCATCATCCCTGCCAAGGATTTCTACGTCCCCCGTCCCAGGATAGAGTGTCCGACCATCCTGATGAAACGAAAGGTTCAGCACCGTACGATCATCAATATAGATATCTTGAGTTCCATTCCCATGATGGACATCCACATCAATGATCATGAACCGTTTCAGATGATGGTTTTGTCGGAGATATTCAATGGTGACTGCGATATCGTTGAAGAAACAGAACCCTGAGGAATGTCCTTTGCTTGCATGATGAAAACCGCCCAAGGGATTGATTGCGACCTGGAAACCTTCAAAAAGTTTTTCACCTGCACACATGCTCCCGCCAGCCGCAAGGCTTGCGACCTCAAAAATTCCCTTTGGAGCAGGCGTGTCCTCAGAAAGCCATCCACCGATTTGACTGAGTTTTTTTACATGCTCTACATACGTGGGAGCATGTACTTTGAGTAAATCTGCCTCTGTTGCTTTTTTAGGAGTAAAAACC
>DATMWV010000279.1:0-4077 GCA_035562195.1 Thermoplasmatota archaeon | reverse complement strand
AACATCAAGAGCAGTCGTTTTCCCACCCATACCCATCGGACCAATACCTGTCTTATTAATCAACTCCAGTAACTCCTCTTCCAAGGTAGCAACGAGTTTCTCAGCATGACGTGTGCCAATCGGCCGCAGTAACGCTCGTTTCCCCAGATTCATCGCCAGGTCTGCACTGCCACCAACTCCGAC
Organism: Thermoplasmatota archaeon; assembly: GCA_035562195.1. Classification (GTDB taxonomy): domain Archaea; phylum Thermoplasmatota; class E2; order DHVEG-1; family DHVEG-1; genus SM1-50. Next base: position 3,894 of record DATMWV010000279.1, on the reverse strand, counting down.
GCCAACAACAATCGGTGGACACGGCCTGCCACCAGCTTTTTTTACGGTATCGACAACAAACTGTTTTACTCCACTCAGCCCGGCACTCGGAGAAAGCATCCCCAATGCACTCATATTCTCACTGCCGCTGCCTTTCGGCAACGCCATGATATGGACCGAATCACCAGGTTCGAAATCCCAGAGGATATGCGGGAGGTATGACCCGAGATTATCACCATGATTGGTACTCGTCATCGGATCAACCGTGTTCGGACGAAGCGGGATTTCCAGGGTGGCTCGACCCACTGCATGTTCAATGACTTCTTTTAACATCCCAATCTCTGGAAAACTCGTCCCGATAGTTACAAAAAACGTAAGAATGCCTGTGTCCTGACACATCGGACATCGTTTTTTTTTCGCAAGTTCAACATTTGTAAGCATTGCTTCAAGCTGCAGCTTCGCAGCACCACTCTCCACCAGATACGCTTTTTTCAATGCAGCAACAACATCAGGTGGTATCTCGGTTTCAGCTTTCAACATCAATTGCAGAAGGCCGACTTCAAGGTCTTTCTTATCCATACTCTCTCAATAGTACCTATATCACATGAAGCCAATAAGGTTTTTCTCTGCAGAAAAAAAAGAAACAAAAAAAGAGAAAAAAAGGGTTTATCGCCCCTTGCCGATCTCATCAACTGATTCCGGGTTTGCCAGAGTCGAGGTATCACCGACTTCTTGTCCGAGTGCTTTTGCCCGGATGACCCGTCGCATGATCTTTCCGCTTCTGGTTTTCGGAACATCGGAGACAAACCAGATCTCATCAGGTCTGGCGAGTTTTCCCATTTCTTTTGCCACATGCTCCCGGAGTATTTTCTTCAGATCATCAGTTGCTTCTATGCCTTTCTTCAGCACAACATACGAGGTGATCGATTCTCCTTTTTCCTCATGTGGTTTACCAATGACTGCGGCTTCTGCAACCATCGGATGGCTGACAAGGGCAGATTCGACTTCAGAGTTTCCGATCCGATGACCGGAGATCTTTAAGACATCATCTGCACGTCCTTGGATCCAGAAGTATCCATCGCTGTCTTGTCTGGTGACGTCACCAGCGAGGTAGACGCCTTTGAATTTTCCCCAGTAGGTTTCTTTGTATCGCTCAGGGTTTTTATAAATGCCTCGGAGCATCCCTGGCCAGGGGTGCAGTAATACAAGGTTTCCACCACCATTGACGACTGGTTTGCCTTGGTCGTCGTACACCGCGGCAGCCATCCCAGGCAATGCTCGTGTTGCTGATCCTGGTTTAATTGGTGTGAGTGGTAATGGTGAGATAACGAAATGCCCAGTCTCGGTTTGCCACCAGGTGTCCATGATCTGACAGTTTTCTCCACCGACGTTCTTGTAGTACCACATCCAGGCTTCTGGGTTGATTGGTTCACCGACTGACCCAAGGAGCCGTAAGCTGCTCAGGTCATGTTTCTGTAGCCAGTCTTCCCCATGTCGCATGAACAGTCGAACACTGGTTGGTGAGGTGTAGAACACGCTGACACCGTACCGCTCGATGATATCCCACCAGCGGTCCGGTTGTGGCCAGTCAGGTGCCCCCTCATAGATCACTGAGGTCGCACCAAGGATCAAGGGAGCATACGCGATGTAGGAATGTCCGGTGACCCAGCCGATATCAGCGGCGCACCAGTAGACATCTTCGTCTTTGATATCAAAGACCCACTTCAAGGTCTGTGCAATACCGACTGCGTACCCTGCATGGGCATGGATGATTCCTTTTGGTTTTCCGGTGGTGCCTGAGGTGTAGAGGAAATACAGCGGGTCGTTGGCATCAAGTTTCTCTGTTTCGCATTCACGGGGCATGTCTTTGGTGATGTCATGCCACCAGAAATCTTTCTTTTCGTCCCAGTTGACTTGGTCCCCTGTTCGCTTGTAGACGATGACATGTTGGACGCTGGGTGATTCCTTGACTGCGGCATCAGTTTGGTTTTTCAATGGCACTTTCTTCCCACGTCGCCAGAAACTGTCACAGGTAATCACTGCTTTTGCTTCACAGTCGTTCATCCGGTCACGGAACGCTGAGGCGCTGAATCCAGAGAAGACTACGGAGTGGATCGCTCCAATTTTTGCACAGGCAAGCATCGCGATCGGCAGTTCAGGGATCATTGGAAGATAGACGCCGACGCGGTCTCCTTTTTGGATACCCATTTTTCGCAATGCGTTCGCAAGCTTGTTGACCTCGATGTAGAGGTCATTGTACGTCAGTTTTCGTACATCCCCTGGTTCACCTTCGAAGATGAAGGCGACTTTGTTTTTCCGCCAGGTTTTCACATGCTTGTCAACTGCATCATGGACGATGTTGTATTTCGCACCGACGAACCATTTCACCCAGGGTACGTCCCATTCCACTGTTTTTTTCGGAGGAGTGTAGAATTCGACGAGTTCTTTTGCGATTTCGCCCCAGAACCATTCCCAGTTTTCAGCTTTTTTGTAGAGTTCGTCGATTGTTTTAATGTTATGTTGGTCCATCCACTGCTTCACATTTGTGCTGTTCACAAATTCTTTTGAAGGTTTAAAAACCCGTTTTTCGTCCATCAGGACAGATATGTTTTCGTCAGTCATGTTAAGATCTCACCCCGTTTTTTTCATTTCTGTTGTTTATTCTATTATATATCTAGTGTCTGATGCTTCCAAAGACCGTCGTTCTGATGGTCTTCTTCGCCGTTCCCATCTGGTGATGGGGATGTGCGGCAACAGAGTTGTAGTATATGAAGTTTTTCATATCTTTTTGTCGATTTTTCTCCTATGTACGTACTTATGAACCAGTACTGAGAATTTTGCGGACGAGTGGTGAGAAATCGAAGTCTTTGATGACTTCCATGCGTTCGAACATGTAGGTGCTGATGAAGGGTGGCTGGGAGAACAGATTATGTTCTTTGAGGTATCTGATTTTGTTCATTTCGTCTTCTTTGTAGTCTTGGAATGTTTGATACGCGGAGATGAGGACTGCTTCGAATTTCCTGCTTGCGAAGAAGATCGTTGATGGCGTGTTGAGGACTGATAGTTCTTGGGTGCTTGGTGCTTTGTTAAGGTTGAAGCGGATGTGGGTGAAGGTCAGGATCTCTACCCGAAGCATTTTGAGATTGGGCAGGATAAGTGTTTGGAGCAACCCGTCTTCGAAGAAATTTTTTTTCATGCGGGCGACCGTATGGCGTGAGAGGTTGACCTGGTCTCCTATTTGTTGTGTGGTCGCGGTTGGGTGTGCGACGAGGGCGCTGTAGACTTTTTTTTCTTTTGGAGAGAATTCCATAGAGCTGATCTTTCTGAAGAGTTCCGGGGTCGGCGAGATTGTTTTGCTATCGTCTAATTTGAAGCTGTTTTGGAGGAATGGGGCGAAGTCGAAGAATCGGTGGATGTGGCTGGTTTCGAAAGGGAAAATGACTTCGTGAGGATATTCTTTTTCCAGCAGGCCGAGTTTTCCGAATGTTTCCGTGCGTATCTCGTTGATGCGTCCGATGTTGGTGTAGTTCTGTGAAAGACTAATGGAGAATCCTTTTTCTTCTTCTCCTACCGAAAAGAAGATTTCGTCAAACACTTCGATGGTTCGTTTGGTGGTCTCCATGCGTTGTCTGAGTGGGATGACTGGGTTGAATTGCATGTAGATGACTGCGAGCAGTTCGCAGCCGAGTCTGTTGAGGAGTGGGAAGGTGAGTGGTCGGTAGTATCCTTGTGCGGTGAGGCGTCGTTTGATGGAGGTGAGTGTTGAGAGTTTGACTTGGAGGATTTTGGAAAGTTCACTATCGGTGATCTGGGGGTATCTGCAGATTCCGCTGAGGACTTTTTTTTCGTTCTTGGTTAGTGTGTGTTGGTTCACAGACCCTGCAATGGAAAACACCCATAAATAATTATCTCATA
>DATMWV010000278.1:0-3719 GCA_035562195.1 Thermoplasmatota archaeon | reverse complement strand
ATCAGATATGCGAGCATTAACAGTCGATGTTAAAATAAGCATCAGAAATAATGCAGAAATTATATACGTAACTCCCTTTTTCATTTGTAAGTACTCCTTGATTTATAGATGATACTGGACATTTAAATCTTTTTAGATTAATTCTGGTGGCTCTTTATTTTTCTATACTCTCATAATAATGAGTGAGTTCGACAAAAGCTTTTCCATCTACAGAAATACCATTGATAGTTCCGGATATAATGCAAACACCCTCCCAGAAACAAGCACCTGGAAATAATTCTTCAAGAATCTGTTGAAGTAATTGATAATTTTCCTTAAAACAAATCAATTGATCGAAAAACACAGAAGTCACTATAAGATTAATATCTTTTGATGATTCGGTAATATGCCATTGACGAGAATAGAACCTTTGGTCATTACTTTCGTTCCAATAATCGAGCGGTGTAATCGTATAATCTTTTAGGAGATTTAATGATCCATCACTATCAATTAAATTCAACCCGTCGGTGTAAGATTGGTCAAGTTTTTCACCTGTTTCTCTATCCCACATATCTCCGACGACGATTTCTTGGTTATTTTGTAATTGTATAGAAAACCACTCATAGGTCATTGCGAGACCCCACGGAGGTGGATTTTGGTTGACGAAATTGCCCCATTGATGATCTATCCATGCATTTCCGGATACCTCTTCGGTAACTCCATGTACAGTAATCTTACCTGTTACAAGAAGTCTTGTTAAACTATAATAATACGAAAAATCATCATCTTCGAAATAGATAAGACCATCACCCCCAACAATCAATGGTTGTTTGATACAATTCATATCCACAGCGAGTTCCATATTTTTAGAATCTTGTTGAGAATTCCCACTAACCACTAAAGTGTACTGGAATGGAAGAAGCCCTTGGTCGTTGTATTTTGTGTACCAATGGTCATATTGTAATAAACCTTCTGAGTTTTCCTGGTGGTCAATATCATAATTTCCGATGGGGTTTGTCTTCTGAATGGTATCAGCATATGTTGTCCCCATCGTTGTAATTTGATTCGAGGATTTTTTTGTTGTTTCTGAGTATTGACTGTTCATCGTTTCCTTGTTTTTGGAAATCAAATTGTAAATATCTGGTGTAGAGATGGTTTGACCGTCTGCGTCGTTGTCATTTGCAATATATTCAAACCTCAAATCAAGATGATCATTACTTGCAGTGAGTGATCCAATTTGGACATTGTTATAGGTTTCTTGAGATGCAATATCTGATATGGAGAAGATTCTTACTTCTTTTCTTTCAGCAACCGATGATTGTATTTTATAGAATGCGACAAATGATCCATATTCTTGTCCGGTAGATTGTCCGGTGAGATGGAAATTTGCATACCACCATTCAATCGGGAATTGAGATATGTCATGAGATCCTTCATCGGTAGGAAAGATGATGTCTGTCCCTGGTGGTTGGTATGGATAGTGTTTCCAATAGGCCTCTGGGTGGTCATGGTCTTTATTTATTTCTGCTTGCACGGGGATAATTGGTGTGATCATTACGATAATTATGAAGAAAGATAAAATCCCTTTCATCTTACTATGTGTCGTTTCTTTATTATTTTTTAGTAAGTGCTCTACTTTCATTGATTCTCACCACACGTTTTTAATACCTCGTGGTTGTCTCTATATCTATAAAAAACGTGTTTTACAACTGGTACCCACCTTCTCTACACTTGTTATCGAAAAAGAGAAACCATAGTCATTGTATACATCATAACAGATATGCGACGTATCTATTTTATTATTAAAAAAAAGTTGAAGGTGCGGATTACGGTGAAATATTCACCAGGCATTCTTCTTTTTTCTCTTGTGTGTTTTTCACTCGGCATCGTAATGGCAGACATAAATAAAAGTCGTCCTCGGTGAAGACTAATCCATTTTGCTCGAAGCTCTGCAGTATCGCTGTCAGTTTGAATTCGGGGACATCAAGGAATCTTCTTTGGAGTTCCTTAAAGGAGATGATATCGATACAGCTGAGGAATACGTTTCGTTCCAGTTCGTTGAGTACAAAAATCTTGATGTTCTGCCGGTCCCGTTTGTCATAGATTTTTATGAAATTCCCACCATCGACGAAATAAAAGATCAGATGATCAATCGTAGTGTGTGGGCTGTTTCTTTCGAGTTCACATTTCCTTTGATCTTTTTTCCATTCTTCCACGAGCGATTCCCAGGGGTGATTACTTGTTTTGTTGTTTTGTTTGAAATCGTACACAAACACAAATCCTTTCTCTAGATACTCTAACGGATACATGAGTGAGTCGATTGGTGAATATTGTAGTTGTTCGATATTGAATTGTCTTGGGTGACGCTGAATGTGACTTCCGTGCATCACGCGCAGTTCGCAGAGCTGAGGTGCATCTAGGTATGTTTTTAATTGTCGTGCTATCTTTTTTGTCTCTTCAAAATCTATTGGTTCTTCGTTTGGATATCGTACCAGAAGATTGTAGTTGTTTTTTATACCGTTTTCTTTGCAGAACTTAAGTGCAGCGATATTATCGATCACCCGTACTCCTTTGTTCATTTTTCGTAGATAGTTCTGGCTGAACGATTCAATCCCGGTTTGTATCATGGTAAACCCTGCTTCTTTCATCAGGGTATAATCCTGGCTGGTGAGCTGTCCTGCACGTGCTTCGACAAAGAATGAAAAATCTCGTCCGAGGTTCTTCAGTTTCTCGAACAGTAATTGGTACTCGGTTTTTGGCAGGGTGTTGCCGATGAGCTGGAACTCCATCATCCGGTGCCGTTCGGAAAGCGATCGGATCTCTTGGAGTATATGAGTAACATTTTTCTCACGGTAGCAGGGATGTTGTATATTGAGGTTGCAGAATGTGCACTGGTTCCACCAGCATCCTCTGGAAATCTCGACGGGGAGCCGTCCGTAATATTGATAGTAGTGTTGGATGTCACTGGATGTTGACGTGAGCTCCTGGTAGAATTGATCGTAGGTGGGAACTGGCAGGGTGTTGAGATCAACAACGGTATCGGATTTGTTCCAGAGTACCTGCGTTCCTTTCCTGTAAATGAGTCGGGGTATTGATGTGTTCGTCTCAGGATTGGAGGCAAGACCGAAAAGAGCGTCTTCGCCGTCACCAGAGACGATGCAGTCGACATAATCGAAGGCTTTTAGTACGTTTACTCCGAGGTCGCCGACGGTTCTGCTGCCACCAAAAACAATGGTTTTCTCAGGGGTGAGCTCCTTGATTTTCTTTGCAATAGCAAGCGATGGGAGTAATTGTCCGTAGTTGAGGGTAAATCCGATGATGTCGAAGGACCGCCAGTCCACATGATCAAGGATCCAATGATACAAAAGATCAGTCCGATGTACATACTCATCAAATGAAAAAGGCGATGAACCAGTGTTTTGCGTTGAATGCTGCTGGAAGTATCCCCTGAACCTCTCTTGATTCTTCTCCCAATGCTCTGGGAACACGTACCGGGAGAACACCATCTGTGCAGTATAGGAATCGTTCGGAGGATAGATCAACCAGTGATAGTTCTGCAGCCCGTAGAACTCTGCTGCTTTGAGATAGAGATGACGCGTTTCTATGAGTATTCCTCGTTGGCGACAGTAGGATTCCAGGACCGCCAGCTGGATCGATGGGATCGTGATTCCAGCAAACGGCATCGACACTAGTAGGATAGTTTTTTTCTCGTTGTGCATCGCCAAATCCAAGATTAATAA
>DATMWV010000277.1:0-6253 GCA_035562195.1 Thermoplasmatota archaeon | reverse complement strand
AAAGAAGACATGGTGATTTCCAACATCTATCAGTAAGAATCTATTTTCTTATGACTCTTTTTCTTTTTGTCTTGTTTTATTCATCATCATCCAGCGGTCATTGATTCCGAAATGTTAATGAACAAAAAGACCCATTACCATTACCGGAGGGTAGATGCGATCTGTGCTGATGAGAGGGATGTCATAAATGGCTTTTTTAAAAAAGGAAATAAAAGATAATAGCATTGTACTCATAAACCAGAGAAACAGACGAGATTTTACTCCGAGAAAGAAAAAGAAACTTTACATTGGATTTAACTTTAAGAAGGAAAAACAACAGCGACCTAATAAATCCAAAAAAATCCAAGGGATCAACAGCAGGGAACAGATGATGCATCATCAAGAAAAACATTCAACCATGCAGAAAACGACTCAGCTCCATGAGAATATCGATCTGCTCTTAGAGAAAATAGAAAACCAGCACTTTCAAGAAATTATGTCTGATTTTGAGAAACTTCAGAAACAAAAACCGGGTATCACTGATGATCAAAGGAATAAAAAGGATATAGAACCAGGGATTGCACAAGATGACGGAGAAGAATTACAAAACGAAGTAGAAATCAGAAATCGACTTCTCGACGACCTTGAGCATCAGATACTTGAACGACAAACACAACTGATCCAAAAAACAGAAACGGTCATACGTCTGCAAAAAGAATTGGAACGAAAAGATCAGGTTCTCGAGGTTATAAAAAAAGAATTAGATGAAAAAGTGGAAGAATCACTAACGTTACAGCAGCAAATCGAGGAAAGAGAAACGATTATCCAGGATATCAAAGCACAATTGGCGGAGAAACAAACCTGGGTTGTTGAGAACAACCATTTTACTGAGCAATTGAGCAGAGAACTAGAACAAAGCAGTCGTCTTACGAAAAAAATCCAAGAAGAGTTACAAAGTAGAACTATTGAATTTACTGTCTCACGTAAAGATTTAGATGAGAAAACAGCGGAGATAGACGAGTTACAGAGGGAAATTATCTCACGAAATACAATTATTGAGACCTTGGAAAATCAATTAGAGAATCAACAACTATCAATAATTGAAAAGACAGAAATTGCCATAACATTACAAAACCAAATACAAGAAAAGAACGAGGAAATCACAAAACAAAAACATGATGTACAACAAAAACAAGATGAACTTGAGTGGCTTCATTGTGAAATTGATTCGAGAAATCAAATCATTGACTCTATCACCAGACAACTCACAGAAAAACAAACTATCCTTATTGAACATTCGAATACCAAAGAGCAATTGCAGGACGAGCTGTCGCGCAATAGAACCCTCTTACAACTGAAAGAAAACATCCTCGAACAAAAACAACAGGAGATAACCCTAAAAGATAACGAACTTCATAGGCTAGGATTGCAGCTGCAAGAATCCCAGGTAGAATTAGATATGATCCGGGGGGAAATCGACTCAAGAAGCAGGATCATTGAAAACATCGAAGAACAACTCGCAGCTGAACAAACACATCTTATCGAAAAAACACAGTTAGCTGAGCACCTTGAGGCAGATATTGAGCAAAAACAAGAAGAAATTCAGATACGAACAAAAGAATCTTCTGTTCTCAGAAATGAAGTGAAAAGCAAAAACCAGGAAATCGATCAGCTGAACACAGAACTCCACAAACATCTAATGGATTTAGAATCAAGAAATACTATCTTACAACAGAATGAAGATCTCATCGCCCAACTTGAAAAAGACCTTAAAAAAACCTCCCTAGAATTACAGCAAAAAAACATCCAATTGCTTGCCAGTAAACGAGAGTTACAACGACAAGAGGAAGAGTTCAACCTGCTAAGCAGAGATTCGGAGAAAAGATGGGCTGATGCGTTAGTAACGACCATCGAACTTCGGGATAACAAGGAACAGGTAAAAGAACTAACATTGAAACTTGACCAAAGAGAAAACCTGTTAAACGATTTACAGACAGATCTGAACAAAAAAACAATGGAATTTACAATAAATAATCAGGAGTTAGAAGACAATTTAGAATCACTTAACAGAGAAGTAGTGGTTCGAAATACACTTATTGAAGAGCTTGAAAAGCAGCTTTCAGAGCGACAAATGTTTGTAATGGAAAAGACACAGATGATCGAAACACTTCGATCAGAACTGGGAAAACGAGACGATGAACTCAATTCTCGCATTGGTGAACTTTCATCTACTCGGGAAATGGTTGATTCTTTGCATACAGAGATACTCTCAAAGAACCATATCATTGATGAAATCGGAAAACAGCTCGCAGGAAATCAGATGACTGTTTTAGAAAAAACTGCGCACATGGAACGATTATCTGACACTATGAAAGATAAAGAAATTGAATTAATGGAAAAAAATGAAGAGCTTATTAGTAGTAAACAGGAATTAGAAAAAAAAGAAAACGATCTCCATTCCCTGGAAAATGTGTTAGATGGGAAAGAAAGAGAGTTACAGAATACAATACATTCTATGCATAATACTCAAGAAACAATGGCGGACATTCAAAAACAACTAGAAAGAGCCCATCATGAAATTATGGGACACATTGATGAGGTAGAAAACCTGAAGCGAGCACAACAGCAAAGTACCATGGAAAATGAACTGATAAAACGTGATCTCAAAAAACGTCTTGATCAATTAGATGAAAAATGTATGACCCTTGGTCAGCTGAAAAATGAAACAGAGAATCAGCAGACTCGATTCACCTCGGTGGTGACAGAGTTAGGAGCCGTAAAAAAAGAGTTAGATACAAAAACCTTAGAGATGGAAAAACTCCAAGTGGTTTTAAGAGACAGTCATACTGATTTTGATCATTTGACCATAAAATTATCTGAGATAGGAATGGAAGGTGAAATCAAAAGAAAAGAGATCGCACCTTTCTTCGAGCAATGGAGGAAAAACCAGGGAACTATCAATAAAGAGCAGGTTCGTTGGATAGAATCATTGTTGAACAAAAAAGAAAAACTCCCTAGTACTCTGAAAGAAGATGCATCTGATATTCCAGCTGAAAAAAAATCCCTCGCTGGAGATATTGACCATATCATGAAGACCAGTGAGGACCATCAAAGTCAACTTCATGAGGATATCACCTGGAAAGAGAAGTTACGGATTTGTAGTGAGATTGATAAATGTCTTGATCATACCGCGGAGGATCATCTCAAGACAAAGAAATTAAAAGATGAAGTTCCAAAATAATTGAGAGTGTTTTATTCGTAGAGAGTAACGACGTTTTTTATGGGGAGTGGGGCTTCAAGTGTCACTGTTCGACCGATGCCTGGTGATGGGCGAATGGTTATTTCGAGTACATCATCTTGTTTCATCGCGGTATCATAGGGGAGTCTTAGAATGATAAAGGTCATATCTGTATTTTTGTTTATTAGGTGTGAATTGATTATAGAGTTATCGTCATCGATTGTGGAGAGCAGACCGAACGTTTCATTTGTTATAGAATCCCAGAGAGGATGTTCGAAGAGTGAATGGGAGCGGATGGACCCTGCGGATCCATTGAAGAAAAGGATGTTGTAATGTTCACCATCACACAGCTCCAGGGTCATATGTGAGATATCGATGTTTTGAGATACCATTGGTTTGATCAGGATCGCGATTTTATTTATTCTTTGTTCTGCATTGATTGTCTGGTATTTTCCGATGATTTGTTTTATTTGTAAATAGCTGCAGAGTTCATCGACGATATCATTGGTGAAATCGTTTAGGTCATTTTCGGAGATGCTTTCTGAATCGGTTATTATGACCGATGCGGAAACTGCTCCGATTAGGATGAATATGAGAAGTAGTATCCCGGCGATGGCTCCGAGTTTGGCTTGGTCGTCCATGGTATCTCTGATTTCCTCGATAAAAAGTCTCCTTGAATAATATAAATATCTTGTTATACAATTGTTATCTGTTTGGATGAGCCTGGAAGAATCTATGGTGGTCTGAAGAAGAGACCGTGGTTTGTGGTGGTTTTTTTGCTTTTCTTATCGTTTGGGGGGGTATCAAGCAACAGGAGGAGATGGTAAAAGTGTCGTAGTGTGATTTTTACATTTTGATGGTCCACCGCCGAATCTTTATATAGTGTCATTTGCGAACATGTTACATGTGAAAAACTGCCATGAGTATGAATGGCAGGAAAGGAAAGGTAGGTGAAAGAAATGACAAAACGGTATATGGAAAAGCTGGTGGGCAAATACTGTAAAATCGTCACCAAAGAACCTGGTGAAGAACGCGCAAATGTCGTATCTGGCATTCTCGAAGACGTCGACTACAAAGATGGATTTATTTTAGTAGACTCCTCACAAGGACTAGGATGCCTCAGAATTGATACCATCATAGCAATCAAACCCGGAAAGAAACACAGACCAGAAAACACAACAATCAAAGAAGATGAGGAAGCTGCTGTTGGTATCGGAACATTAATTGTATTCATCGCAATGATCCTGGTCGCAGCGGTCGCTGCAAGTGTCATTATACAAACCGCAGAAAACCTCCAACAACGTGCCTATGCGGTTGGTAAACAAACCATTAGAGACGTCTCCAGTGGTCTCCAAGTCATCGAAGTCACAGGATACACTGATGTAAATAAAACAAAAATTCAATATCTTGCAATCGCAATTTCACCCCGAGCTGGATCCCTGGATATAGACCTGAACAGGACACTGCTCTACCTCAAATTGAATAACTTTTCCGTCCTGAGTCTCAATCTCGCACTGAAAGTATCCAGCAACGGATATACGAGCATATTCCACGCATTGGATCTCGGTCAACTCAACGGGACAAACTATGGAGTAATTTCAATACATGACCGTGATGACTCCATCATAAAGACCAATGGCATGAGCGCCACAGATCAAGCAATATTCATGGTCAATCTCTCAGCGGTGTTATCAGAAACCGGTGGATTGATGCCCGGTGAAGTCCTCGAAGGAACCTTGGTACCAGATTTTGGTGGATCTGGTGTCTTCGTCGCTCAAGCCCCGATGGCGTTCAAATATCAAGTGTGCGAACTATAAAAAAAAAACGTATCCGAGAGAAAACAATCTCTCCCTTTTTTTATTTTTTTATACACAGTCATCTACACGTTATATTGGATTAGAACCGATACAGGTAATAATTGCGATCTCAGCCTTTTCACCATTATAGATGGTTTGTTTGATACTGACCTCGGCAGATATTTTTGTATCATCCTTAGCGGAAAACACGGTCCGATACACAGAGATACTCTCTCCCTTTAACCGGTCGAGGTAATATTGCTCTACATCAGCAAGACCTTCAAGGGCTATAAAATCAAAATAGCTTTTTTCCACTATTTCCTCCATAGAATACCCTAGTAATTCTAAAAAGGGGCCATTGATCTGTTTTAAGATCCCACGCTGAATAATCGCTGCAGATTGAGGAATTTTATCCAATGTCTCATCGTCACAATGAGGAACCTCTGATGCAGTGCTTTTTTGACTATCTTGATTAACGAGATTTGTCGTGTGACTGGTAGTCGGTTGAGGATTTTTTTTAAGAATGAAATTTTCTTGTTTGATCAGTTCTTGTCGTCGTTTCTCAATCTCCGATTCCAAGGCTATTAATTTTTCTTGCCACCTGCTGAATTCTTCGACACGAGCGTGAAAAATATCTTTTTCTTTCATCAAACGTGTTTCGAAAGATTCCAATTCCTTCATACGGAGTTCTACTCGATGTTTTTTTAAATCCAGCTCTGTATGTTGTCGTTTAAATCCAAATGGATCTGAAAAAAACGTATGTTCCGTTTCTTCAGATTGTTGCTGATCTTCGGCGTCTGTGTCAGGATCGATAGGCGGTTGGTTTTTTTTCAAAGGATGGTACTCTTCCGTGTGAGGCTGTTGGGAAGTCTCCAGGGCTATGTGGTTTTTTTCCCCAGATTCGTCTTTCATTTCAAGTTCTGTAATACGATTTACTACAGTCTCATATTTTTGTGAAAGGTCTGAAAGAGACTGAAGTATTAAATCCAGCTTTTGTGATGTTGCGTCACGCTGTTTCGCAATGATTTCTGATGATGTAGTAGACTTTTCTCGCTCAACAGGAGGAGTCGGTTTCTCTGGCGATATAGGGTGAGTGTATTCTTGAGAACTATTTTTTTCACGGGCAAAGATTATTTTTTTTACCCCATGCTTCATCGGAGTCTCTCTTTTCTGATGTTGCGGTACAGCTTTAGGTCTAGTTTGAGGTGCATCTAGAGATATGGTTGTAGACAAATTTATC
>DATMWV010000276.1:0-2810 GCA_035562195.1 Thermoplasmatota archaeon | reverse complement strand
GTAAAGAAAGGATTATACGTCCTTTCCAATGTCCCAGATTGCTTTTATGGCTAGGATGCCAACTGCTGGGGCGATGAATATTGCAGTACTCATGGAAACCCCGGAGAGCAATGACCCAATCCAGGGTTCTATTCGAATGTATTGGAAGCTTGCATACATCACAATAAGAGCGATTCCTGCCATCAGAAACGATGGTACCTCTGCTTTGGTAATGGTCCCTCGTCCTAATACAGCTAATACTCCAACTATACCACCTAAAATCGCAAGGATCCAAGCGATCCAACCACCCATATCACTGCTGAAGAGCGGTTGTTGGTCTTGTTCAATGGTGTAGGCTTGCCAGAGACCGACTAATAATGCTATTAGTGCTCCTATGATAAAGGCCCATATTGCTATTTTACCCATCATATCTTTTGCCATATTTCATACTCTCCTCTAACGTTTATTTCAACGATTTAGTTAGGTAGTAGAAACATTATGCTTCTATTTAAAAACTTCGTTTTTTTCAACAGGAGAAAATAAGGAGAAAAAATGAGAATGATTCTACTCGGTGAGCCATTCTTCATCGATACGTTGATACGATGCGATTTCCTCAGGAGAAAACCAGAGGTTGATTTCAAACTGTGCCGTGTCTTTTCCATCAGACGCATGGATGATGTTCCTGCCGATAAACTGACCATAGTCCCCACGGATCGTACCCATCGCTGCTTTCTGAGGATCAGTTGCTCCGGTCATCGCCCGGACCATCTCAATGACATTGACTCCTTCCAGCACCATAGCAACGACTGGTGAGGAGGTGATGTAGTTCACCGTTGGCTCAAAGAATGGTTTTCCCTTATGGATTCCATAGTGTTTTTCTGCAAGTTTTCTGTCGACTGCGACAAGTTTGAGTGCAACAATCTTGATTCCTTTTTTTTCAAATCGACTCATGATATCCCCAACGAATCCCCGTTGGACTGCATCTGGTTTTATCATAGCGAATGTTCGTTCTTTTTGCATCACATGTTCACCTTTTTCTGTAAAAAGGGGATACATCTGATGTTTATAGAATTAACGTTTACATCCAAAAAGACTTCCCAAAAAAATACAAAGTCAGACTTGTGATGTTGATGAGGGTATGGGCGAATATCGCTGAGTACAAGTTTTTTGTTTTTAAGACAACAACTGAAAACAGAACACCAAGGATAACTGCGATGATAGCAGCATATGCATATGTGTATGATAAATGTGATATTCCGAAGAGAATCGAAGTTGAGATGATCGCGACAGCTGGTCCGCTTCTTTTCGTAATTTTTTCTAAGAGGAACCCTCTGAAGAAAAACTCTTCGCAAAAGGGTTGTACAGTTACAAGAATATACAGGGAGGTGATTGAAAAGAGTTGTTGAAGATCAGGGATATTGCTGAACGTACTTGGATCAATCTTCATAATATACATGTAAAGAAGCCCAATAGCCATGGTAATTGCAAATGCTATGATCACTGTGATAAAACCCCAGAGGAGTGCGTCACTGATTCGTTCTCGTTTGAGTTGGAGGCGATTAAACATTTCTTTTAAAGATATTTGATTGACGAGTTTATACCATAGGAGAGGAACAATAATAAGACCAGCGAAAACAAACAGGAATTGAAAAAACAGCAATGAGATTTCAATGGTCATTCTCTGCGAGGGAGTCATAGACGGGGTGTACACTGGAGGGATCTGTGTTGTGATAAAAATAGAAAGTAAGGGGTACCCGATGAACAATGCCAAAGAAACTACTAATCCTAGAAGAGCAACCAGGTGCATCGGTTTTTTCAAAGAAAAATCCATGGTTTGATGAGAACAGACGGTAGTTCATAAATATTTTTAAATAGGTTATGCTGTTTCACCGTGTATGCTGGGGCCTGTAGGGTAGCTTGGTCCATCCTTTTAGCTTTGGGAGCTAGAGACTCCGATTCAAATTCGGACAGGCCCACTCACTCCTTTATTTTTTTTTAGATTCAACCTGGATGTCTTCTGTGATGTTCGCAAGCCGTTTTGCAAGCTCGATGTCATGGGCAATATCGGTAGATGCATTGATCACCAGCTTTGCTCCATCTGGTGAGCCGCCTCCATGCATACAGCCTGGAACACCACTGCCGACGGTGAGCCATTCGATCAACCGGGCGATCTTCGCTCGGGTCTCCCCAGAGCAGTTCGCCTGAAGGTATTTTTTTAGGAGTTTCCCATAGCGTGGGTCGTTGAGGTCTTTGCAGGATGGAAGACAGCCGGTTTCCGCGATACCACCTGCGATTTCTTGTGCCAGGCGTTTGGTCTCATACGGGATGGTTGCGACATGGACTTTGTTGACATTGGATAATAACGTGTTGGGGATCCAGACTCCAGACGGATGTTTGGTTCCAAGCACGCCAGCGGCGACTCCCATCCCAAAGGTCGTCTCATTATTGATGGTCATCTGGGTGAGTTTATCTCGGAATACTTTCTCTGATAGTCCGTTTGCTCGTGCCATGAGGGCTGCTGCTCCTACCATGACGTCTCCTTGTCCTGCGACACATCCTCCGATTGCGGCACGGTACGGTGCGATGAAGTTCATGACTGCTTTTAGGCTATAGGTGTATTCTCCACACATGAAGATTCGTTCGTTTGGGACAAAGACATCTTCAAAAAGGAGATACGATTGGGTGATTCCTCCACTTTCGACGGGGGCGTCAAATCCTTCCTCCAGTTCCCGAGTGTCGTTTGGTCGTCGTGTCTCAATAATAGTCAGATGATCGATATCCCGGGGTATGACAAAGGAAATCGCATAATCCTTATCTTCTTCTTTATATCC
>DATMWV010000275.1:0-4783 GCA_035562195.1 Thermoplasmatota archaeon | reverse complement strand
GTGAAGGGGAAGTGAAAATTAAGAAAAAGAAAGAAAAAGCCCCAAAAGAAGAAGAGCCTGCTGAGAAAAAAGAAAAACCTGAGAAAACAAAAGACAAGGAACCTGATGCAGACACTGAGAAAAAGAAAACGAAGACAACAGCAAAACCGAAAACGGCAACCAAAAAACCAAAGACGTCTGCGAAAGGAGACACAGAAAAAACCGGCAGTAAAAGAACATCAGCGCCCAAAAAAAGTAAAAAAAGTGAATAAGAATGCTTCAGCTCTTGGATTTCAATGAAAATCCAAATGTTGGCATCTACTGTCGTACCACTGATTCGGTTGTTTTTTTACAACAAAGTTTGCCAAAGAAGACCAAACGATTAGTTGGGGAAGTCCTGGATGCAAAAGTCGTTGAGCTTTGTATCGCTGATTCGACTATTATCGGCTCACTTCTCACATGCAATTCTCATGGAGCAATAGTGACTGCATTTACGAACAAAGAGACATTTCTTACCATTGAACAACAAGGACTGAGGGTATTTCCCATCAAAGATATCATTAACGCTGCTGGAAACGATATTTTAGCAAATGACTATGGAGCACTCGTTCATCCTGAGTTGAAAGCCACAACGATTAAGCAGATCAGTACTATCCTCGACGTCCCTGTTCAAAAAGGAACGATAGCATCACTTGGGACCGTTGGTATGGCTGCAGTAGTAACCAACAAAGGTTGCTTGTGTCATCCGAAGACGACAGACGAGGAAATGCAACAGCTAAAAAAGGTTTTTGACGTGGATGTCATGATTGGAACCGTGAACCATGGGTTCCCTATGATCGGCAGTGGTCTTGTCGCGAATACAAAAGGTGCGATTATCGGGAATATGACCACAGGTATTGAGATGGGTCGCATTGAAGAAGCGTTAGGATTTTTTTGAATAGGTTTTTTCCCTCTTCTTTTTTTTAGGAGAAAATTTCTATGTCAACAGAAGTAATAAAATAAATTCGAAACATTCTTATATAGCATGACATATTCATTGGCTAGGCGGAGAGATGGGATTGCAAGTAAAACAAAAATTTTTTATTTACGGAGTAAACACCTCCGCCGCCTCCCCCATATAATATCTACAATCACTATCTTTAAAAACAATGATTTGCTTTACGGGTCGATTCTATGAAGCTATTACTTATCCACAGTGATTTTATCGAATATGAAGTCAAAGAAAGAGCGATTCCACATCCTGAGGAGACGAGCACGACAAAGGATCGCTTAGATGAGGCTCTGACTGTTTTTATCGCTATTGAGAAAGTTGATGAAAAAGCACCACTTCAGGCTGTCGAAGAGGCTTGTAAAGAGATTATTAAAACAGCTGAACAACTCAAAGTCAAAAACATCATGCTGTATCCCTACGCACATCTCTCATCAGATCTTGCAAGCGCGAAAGCAGCAAAGGATATTCTCATACAACTTGAACATGAGGTAAAAAAACAGGACTTCATCGTAAAACGGTCCCCGTTTGGTTGGTATAAGGCATTTACTATCTCCTGCAAAGGACATCCTCTCTCAGAGCTGTCCCGTGAGATTATCCCTGGGAAAGAAAAGAAGGCAGTTGAAAAAGAACGGGAGATCGTCTCTCAATGGTGTATCCTGACCCCGCAAGGCGAGCTTATCGATGCAGAGAAATTCAATTTTTCAGGTCATGAGGAGCTTAAACTATTGTATGAATATGAAAGCAGTGGGACGCGTAAGGTCGTTGGTGAACCACCCCATGTGAAAATGATGCAATCCCACGAACTGGTGGATTACGAACCAGCGAGTGATTCAGGGAACTTCCGTTGGTACCCCAAGGGCAGAATGATCAAAGGCCTTCTGGAACAACATATAAATAACATGGTAAGGGACATCGGTGGCATGCAAGTAGAGACACCCATCATGTATGATCTTGAGCACCCTGCCTTAAGTGAATATGTAAAGAAATTCCCTGCCCGACAATACCTGGTCCATTCTGATAAGGATTTCTTCCTACGATTCGCAGCATGCTTTGGGCAGTATATGATCGCCCATGATATGACGATTTCCTATCGGAACCTGCCATTGCGATTATATGAACTGACACATTATAGCTTTCGTCGAGAACAAAGCGGTGAAGTCAGTGGTCTGAAGAGGTTACGGGCGTTTACCATGCCTGATCTTCATACTTTCTGTAAAGACCTCCCTCAGGCAACAGAGGAATTTAAAAGTCAATTTTCTACTGCGATGCGATGGATGGACTCTTTGAAGATCGATTCTGAGGTCGCTTTACGGTTCGTAAAGGAATTTTACGAGAACAACAAAACCTTGGCTCAGGATCTCGCAAAATTAGCAGGCAAACCAATCCTTGTTGAGCTCTGGAATGAACGGTACTTCTACTTTGTCATGAAATTCGAGTTCAACGTGATTGATTCGATGAAGAAGGCAAGTGCGCTTTCAACAGTCCAAATCGATGTGGAGAATGGAAAACGATTCAACATCACCTATGCAGATGAGAAAGGGGAAAAACAACATCCCTTGATATTACATACGAGTATCTCGGGCAGTATCGACCGGAATGTCTATGCGTTGCTGGAACGTGAGGCGATCAAAATCAACAAAGGTAAGAAACCGATGTTACCGCTCTGGCTTTCACCCACTCAGGTCAGATTCATACCAGTCGCCGATGAATTTGTTCCAGATTGCGAAGTCTTCATTACTGAGTTAAATACTATGTCACCGTTCTATTATATCAGATCTGATATCGATGACCGTGAGGAAAGTGTCGGCCGGAAGATTCGTGACGCAGAAAAAGAATGGATTCCCTATATCGTAGTAATTGGTGAGAAAGAACGAAAAGAAAAAACATTCTCACCACGTGTCCGAACAAGCGAGTTAGGTGAAGGAGAGAAAGCGTATACAGTTCCACAATTACATACCCTCATCGTTGAGCGAGTAAAAGACTATCCACAGCAAAAATTACCTGTTTCACTGTATTTGTCAAAGCGACCAAAATTTAAAGGATAAAAAAAAGATTTGTTGTGCTATTTGGATATGGAATGTCTCATGTTGGAGCGGAAGAAAATTCAAAACCTTGTCGAATCCTACGATCCTAAAAAAATCACGATTGGTGTGTTAGGTGGACATTCAGCACTTGATGTCTGCAGAGGAGCAAAAAAACATGGTTTTCGGACACTGGCTGTCTGTCAGAAAGGAAGAGACAAAACATACACAAAATACTATAAAACACGTGATGATGGAAGAGGATGCATTGATAAAACCATTGTTCTGAATAAATTCAAAGACATCACGATGTCAGCGGTCCAGGAACAGTTGCGAGAGGAGAACACGATTTTTATTCACAACCGATATTTTTGGGTCTACTTTGATTTCACAGATATCGAAAATAATTTCAGAGTCCCGATTTTCGGAACACGGTCGATGCTGAAACTTGAGGAACGGAACGTTCCAAAAAACCAGTATTACTTGTTGCAGAAGGCAGGGATCCGATATCCTCAGTTGTTTCAATCACCTCATGATATCGACCGACTCGTGATCGTAAAAGTCAATGAAGCAATCCGTGGTTATGAACGCGCGTTTTTCTTTGCTTCGAGCTATGCGGATTATAAAAAGAAATCAGATCAACTTCTTACAAGAAAGATGATTACTCAGGATTCATTGGATGAAGCAGTCATCGAAGAATATGTGATTGGAACCCAGATTAATTTTAATTATTTCTACTCGGTTCTTGATGATGAACTGGAGATCATGGGGACAGATACTCGCAGGCAAACAAATCTTGATGGTCTGCTTCGTCTGCCAGCGGATGAACAATTGGCTGTCCTTAAATATCTACGTCCAAAAATCATTGAGACTGGGCATATTGCGGCAACGACGAAAGAATCCATTATTGAATCCATTTTTGAGCTTGGCGAAAAATTTGTGAAAACAACAAAAAAAGAATATCCACCTGGCATTATTGGTCCGTTTGCGTTGCAAGGGGCTATCGTTGCTGATAAAGGAAAAGAAGAAATGGTTGTCTTTGACGTATCGTTACGAATTCCTGGTAGTCCATTAACGCAATTCACACCGCATTCAGGATATCTGTATGGTGAATCCATTAGCTATGGTGAGCGGATCGCGCTGGAACTCAGAAAAGCGATACAAACCAAACGACTCAAAGAAATAGTTACCTAGTTAGTGACAGTGAATGCTGCGGTCTTCAGTCACTATCATTTCTACTTTTTCATCATGTTCCTCTGCTGGTATCGCTTTGATGATTTGATATTCAAATGCAAGACCGACCGAATGTGCTTGAATCGTATTTTTTAGCAATCGATCGTAGTAACCCATTCCATGACCGATACGGTTGCCGCATAAATCAAACACGATCCCTGGGACGATTAGAAGCTCCACTGATGACATTGGGACTTCATGGATGCAATCTTCACGTGGTTCTAGAATGGAATATGCACCTGGATTGAGATCATCCCAGCTAAGCAGTTTTGATAAACAGATTGTCTTTTTCTTGGAATCGGTTTTTGGAACCAGTACGGTTTTTCCATTCACTAAAGATTCCTTTATCATGAGATGGGTGTCAACTTCATTATCGTACGAGACATAAAAAAGAATATTCTGAGCAGTACGGTACCAAGGTGAGGTAAAAAGACGGTGTTGAATCTGAAGGCTTTTTTTCTTTACTTCTGATGTCAATAATTCTTTTCGCTTTACCAGAAATTGTTCACGGAGTGATTTTTTCATTGAAATCCTATATTTTCTAAGGATTATATAGAAG